>JAWXCN010000215.1:0-44788 GCA_034408725.1 Candidatus Hydrogenedentota bacterium | reverse complement strand
CCTCGTCTTGCGCTGGACGATGAGTTCCGCCAATGCATTGGGTTCGAGTGGCGTGCCCAACTCGCGTGCTACAACATTTGCGGTGCCCATCGGTAAAGTGGCAAGCAGCGTGTCCGTGCCCGCCAATGCGTTTGCAATTTCGTTCAGCGTGCCATCCCCTCCGACGCTCACGACGCAATCCGCGCCCGGTTCCCCGGCCCATGCATGCGCATCCCCCGCGCAGGTGGTAATCCGCACATCGCACGAAGAACCGAGTTTGCGCAATGCGTCGGCCAACGATTCCGCGGAAGCGGGGCCACGTCCTCCGCCGGAAATGGGATTCGCGATGATGCGCACGTGCATCACGTCATCACCGGCGCCCGCGGCGGGGCGTCAATTGGAGAGCGCAGGTTGCCAGAGGGTGAACGCGCCAATTTCGACGTCGAACATCGATCCGTCGTCGCGCCGCATATGGTAAACCCCGCGCATGCTCCCGTGCCGTGTGTAGAGCGGGCAACAGCTTTCGTATTCGAAGGAATCTCCGACCTTCAGGCGCGGCTGCTTCCCGACGACGCCCTCGCCTTTGACCTCTTCGACGCGACCAAGTCCATCGGTGATGATCCAGTGACGGCTGATCAATCGCGCGGCAGAGTCACCATGATTCGATATACGGATCCGATAGCCGAAATGGTAATAACCAGCGCGCTGGTCACTTTGATCCGGCTCGAAGTAGCTTTGGGTTTGCACCCGCACCTGCTCGGTGAGTCTGTCGGACTTTGTAATGCTCATGGCGATCCTTACGCTACCGGGGACGCCTCTATCATAGCAATAGCGGCGCAAATCGCCAAGGGGCTGAGCGGAGGCGGACGAGTGTGGTAGGCTTTGCCGGTTTTGCAGCGATACCGAAGGAGCTCATGTGTACGCAAGGCCGGGGCAAGATACTACCTCACCAGGGGACGCCGGATTCGGCGCGGTGATTGGCGCGACTCCGTCCGGCGCGCCCAAAACCTTTGGCCAACGCGTTGCGGCGCTGCTCCAACGGGATTTTCTCGTGGGCGGCATCACGCCTACCTATTATTTTACCCGGTGGATTTTTCTGCGGCTGCTGGGGATTGTTCATCTCATTGCATTCACTTCGTTCTGGTGGCAGATGAAAGGGTTGATAGGCAGCAACGGGATAGCGCCCGCGACCTTGTTCTTGCAGGGAGTCATCGCGCGCGCGGAGCACTGGGAACATCCGTGGACGCGCGTCTTCGTGGCACCGACGCTCTGTTGGATATCCAGTGGCGATTGGTTTTTGCACCTGCTGTGCGCTGTAGGCGTGCTTGCGGCAACCGTACTGATCGCGGACATTGCCCCGGCCGTGTGCCTGGCAATCCTGTATGCGTGCTACTTGTCGTTGGCGTCGGTGACGCCTGATTTTCTAGAAAAATTTAATTGGGACACGTTACTGCTCGAAGCGACGTTTTTGTCGATTTTCTTTGCGCCAGCGAAGTTGTGGCCCGGCGTACAGCGGGAAGAAGTGCATTCCCGGATCATGCTGATGCTACTCCGATGGATGCTGTTCCGGCTGATGTTCATGTCGGGATACGCGAAGCTTTGGAATGACACCTGGTGGAATCTTGACGCCATGAAATTCCACTACGAGACGCAGCCGCTTCCGCATATGCTCAGTTGGTACGCGCACCATTTGCCTGGGTGGATTCACGCGATTTCGGTGGTATGCACACTGACCATTGAGTGTGTACTGCCATTCCTGTTGCTTGCCCCCCGTCGTATTCGCGCCGGCGTGTGCGCCGTGTTCATCCTTTTTCAGATCAGCATCGGCATGACGGGGAACTATACGTTTTTTAATCTGCTCGTGATTGCGGCCTGTCTCCTCCTGCTGGATGATCGGCACTGGCACTACCTGGCTCCCGCGCGATGGAAATTATCATTAAAGCGTCCACCCCTTCGCAGGCTATGGCTCCCGCGAAAGCTGGCGATGGGTGCATTGGCCTGCGTGTTGGTCGTTATCTCGGGACTGCAGATGTGCCTGATTCTTGGCTTGAATATTCCGATTGACAGCATCCCTGCCTTTCAATTTGCCGATCATTATCACGTTGCGAACCGGTACGGGTTATTCGCGAGAATGACCACAACGCGCCCGGAGCTCGTCATCGAGGGAAGCGCCGACGGCCAGCAATGGCGCGCGTATGAATTCAAATGGAAACCAGGCGACCTTGATCGCCGGCCCGGCTGGGTGCAACCTTTCCAACCGCGGCTGGATTGGGAAATGTGGTTTGCGGCGTCGCAAGAATTTCCACCGGCATGGTTTCGAAACTTTTGCTATCGCATTCTCGAAGGACAGCCCGAGGTGCTCACGCTGCTTGATGAAAATCCATTCGCAGGGACTCCGCCGCGATATGTTCGCGCGATCCGGTTTGACTACCGGTTCTCGACGCCCGCCGAGCGCGCATCGAGCGGCGCGTGGTGGGTGCGCGAACCCTTGGGGGTTTTCATGCCACCGATGACCTTGCGCGGACGCGAATGAAACATTTCCAACGCATCTTGTGTTAATATACCAGCTTGGCGCGCTCAACCTATTGGTGGATAAGAAGTTCTGAATTCCATGCTGCTTCATACGATTCGTTGCACGACATTTCTCGCCCTCTCCGGCATATCCGCCTGGGCGCAGGCGCCCGAGGGGCCACCACCGGCCGCAAAAGTGACGGTATGCACCCTTGAGGTTGGCACGATCGCCCGCACCCAATTGCTGCCGGGGAACATCTTTTTCAAAGAAGTTTCAAACGTTGCCACCGAGGTAAACGGAAAAGTTGTCGAGGTGCTGTTTGAAGAAGGGCAGCATCTCGATAAAGGCGCAGTCATGGTCCGGTTGGACCATGTATTGCTCGATTCGGATTTGCAAGCGGCCCAAGCCGCGGTATTGCAATCGGAAACTGAGACCAAACTTCAACAGGCCCGCCTCGACCGCGCATTGACGCTGCTAAAAGACGAGGTGACGACTCCTCAGGAATACGATGATATCCGGTTCACGGCGCAGGCTTCCGAACATCGCGTGGGCACGCTCAAGGCCGAAGTCGAGCGGATCGAACGCGAGATCGAGAAAAAGACGATTCGCGCTCCATTCAGCGGTCAGGTGATTGAGCGCATAGCCGAATTGGGCGATTGGCGAAATATTGGCCAGACCATTGCCGTATTCGCGCGCGATGATGTGCTGGACGTGATGGTGAACGTGCCCGAGAAAATAATACCGTTCATCAAGGATGGGCTCGAGGTGGATGTAACGGTTGGCGAAACCATTTTGACTGGTACTGTAGTTACCGTGATTCCACGGGGGGACATGGCCGACCTGTTGTTCCCGGTGAAAATCCGGATCGACCGGCAACCGGGGCTGCTGGAGGGCATGTCGGCGTATGCGAATCTTCCGGCGGGCGAAGAAACGCAGTGCCTGCTTGTTCCGCGCGACGCAGTGATCCAGGAAGGCAATCAATACGTTGTATATCGGGTGGACGATACGACGCCGGTGCGCGAGCAAGTCGACATCATCGGATATAAAGGCCTGCTGGCCGGTATCGAGAGCAAGAGGCTGCAACCCGGTATGCAGGTCATCACGAAGGGCCAGGAACGGCTCAGGCCAGGTCAGGCTGTTGAAATCGTGGCGGCGAGCTAGGCAGGTCTGCGGCGAATCGCCATGAACATCATTAAGGTATCCATCGAGAATCCCGTCGGCGTAATTGTGGGCGTATTGCTGCTCACGCTTTTCGGCAGCGTTGCGCTGTACAACACGCCATACCAATTGAGCCCGCGCGTAGAACAGCCAATCATCAGCGTCGAAACCAATTGGCCCGGCGCAACGCCGTACGAGATCGAACGCGACATCATCGAAGAGCAGGAGCAAGTGCTCAAGGGCATCCCTGGGCTCGAAGAGATGGAGAGCAGCTCTTACAACGGGCGGGCCGACATCAATCTCGAATTCGAACTCGGCACGGATCTCGAAGAAGCCTTGCTTCGCGTATCGAACAAGCTTGAGGAAGTCGAGGAATATCCGGAGAATGCGGACAGGCCCTCGGTCAACGCCCAGGGCACCGAGTCGTCTCCCGTAGTGTGGTTGGTGCTCAAGCCTAGCGAGGATAATCCGGACCACATTTTCACGTACGCAACCTTTTTTGAAAACGAGGTTCGCCAGCATCTCGAGCGCATTCCTAACGTCGCGGGACTGTGGGTATCGGGCGGCACGCCGCGGGAAATGCAGGTACTCGTCAGCCCTGAGTTGCTCGCATCGCACGGCATGACGATCGACACGGTCGTCAGCGCGTTACGCGCCGAAAATGCCACCGTCGCCGCCGGCACGTTGGGAGTAGGCCGTCGCGACTATCGAATTCGCACGGTGGCGGAGTTCCGTTCGGTCGAAGATATCGAGAGTGTGGTATTGCGCGCGGACGGGCAGCGGCGGGTGACCGTTGCCGATGTTGCGACAGTCCAGTTTGGATACGAGAAGCTGTCAACGCCCGCCATGGCGGACGGTAAACCGACCATCTCCGTCGGAGTTTCACCAGAACCGAATACGAACATCCTGGAATTGACCGACAGCCTTGAAACGGTTGTTCAAGAACTCAACGAGGGCAAACTGAAGGCCGCGGGAGTGCGACTGGAATGGGTATCGGATCAACGGCCTTATATCCGCGGCGCGATTGAATTGGTCCAGCACGACGTGATCATCGGCGGTTTGCTCGCGGTGGGCGTGTTGCTGCTATTTCTGCGAAGCATCGCGCCAACCTTCGTCGTATCCAGTTCGATTCCTATCTGTATCGTGGGAACTTTCATTTTCATTTACGCGTCTGGCGGCACCCTGAATGGTTATCAGCCTGGCCGGTCTCGCGTTTTCCGTCGGCATGTTTATCGATAATTCGATCGTTGTGCTGGAAAACATTGACCGGCACCGGGCGATGGGCAAATCGCCAGCGGACTCGGCTTATGAGGGCACGCGCGAGGTATGGGGCGCGGTCGTCGCATCGTCGTTAACGAACGTGGCCGTATTTTTGCCCGTCGTGTTTTTGCAACAGGAAGCCGGACAACTTTTCCGCGAGATTGCCATCGCGATTTCCGCGGGCGTCATGATCAGTCTGCTGGTTTGTGCAACCGTCATTCCATCGCTGTCGAAAACTTTGTACTCTTGGAAAATCTCCGCATCCCTCGACGGCTCCGCCGGCGGCCGGTTTGATATTCTGGGCCGGATCGGAAACTGGGCCGTAAAATTATGCATGGCCATGCTTCAGGGGTTTGTGTTGCGCAACGCCTTCACGCGGGTGGTGACAGTCGCTGTCCTCACGACGGCCGCGCTGGCAGGCTCATACTTTTTTGTCCCGAAAATGGAGTACCTGCCGGAGGGCAACCGCGACATTATTTTCAACAACATTATCCCTCCGCCGGGTCTATCGTACGAAGAGCGTTATGCAATTGGCCAACAAATCTATGATTACCTGAAGCCCTACTATGAGCCGGGGTACAAAGGGTTGCCCGGCATCAAATACATGTTTTACACGGGCCGTGGTTCGGGCATGTTTTTCGTTGTGCGCAGCCAGGACCCCGCGCGCGCGCGCGAATTGTTGCCGGTGTGCCGGGAAGCTATCGACAGCGTCCCCTCAATTTTTGGCGTGAGCACGCAGGCAAGCATTTTCAGCACGGGTCGCGGCCGGGGACGCAGTATCGACGTCGACGTGAGTGGCGAAAGTATGGAAGACCTTATCGCGTCGGCGAACGCGTTGCGCGGCGCTGTCATGGCGCGAATTGACGATGCACAAGTGCGTCCGCGGCCCGCATTGGAAGTCATGTACCCTGAAGTACAGTTCATACCTTCGCGCGAACGGATGCGCGCGGTTGGGGTCACCGCGCTCCAGCTCGGCACGGCGATCGACGTGCTGATGGATGGCCGCGACATCGGCGATTTCAAACAGGAAGGCGAAAAGAAAATCGAGCTCATCGTGAAAGCCGACGAGCAGCAAATGGAAACGCCGGAGGACGTCTATTCCGCGATGGTCGCGATGCCGGGAGGAAGGGTATTGCCAGTATCGTCGCTTGCGGAAATGGTGAACACCACAGGCATGACCGAGATTCGCCATCTGGAACGCGCGCGCACCATCACACTTCAGGTTACGCCACCGTTCACCATTACGATTCAAGAGGCGATGGAAATCATCAGCGACGAAATCGTGCCGTCGTTGCTTTCGTCGGGAAAGATGAACGGCGTCTCCGTCAACTTCAGCGGGGCCGCGGACAAATTGACCGAAACGCGCAACGCGCTCAAATGGAATTTTATTCTCGCCGCGGCGATTACGTACCTGCTGATGGCCGCGCTGTACGGCAATTTCATATACCCGCTCATCATTATGTTCACGGTGCCGCTGGCGGGAGTCGGCGGGTTTATGGGCCTGTGGGTCGTTAACACGTTTATTCATACGCAGCCGCTGGACGTGCTGACGATGCTGGGATTCATCATCCTCGTTGGCGCGGTCGTGAACAACGCAATTCTGATAGTTCACCAGTCGCTGAATAACGTGCGGCTCGAGGGCATGGACCACATGGAAGCAATTGTTGATGCAACACGCACGCGATTGCGTCCAATTTACATGAGCACGACCACTGCGGTGTTCGGAATGCTGCCGCTGGTGGTTTGGCCGGGGCCCGGTTCTGAATTGTATCGCGGCATCGGAGCGGTCATTCTCGGCGGACTGACGTTGTCTACGATCTTCACCGTGTTTCTGATTCCCGCGCTGCTATCTTTCTTTATCCGGATGGAACGGATACCGGCGAAAACCGTGAAAGAAGAAAAGCCTCAACTCGCCGTCGTCGAACCTATCGCGAAGTAGTGCTTATTTTCCCGGATGCGCTACGACGTAGTCGATGAGCGCCTCGGGGTAATCCGTCTGGATGCCGTCCGTTCCCCACGCGAGCAGGTCTTTCCAACATTCCGTCCCGTCTTCGTCGATGATCACCGGCGCACACGCGGTATGGCACGCTTCGACGAATGACTTGGATGCATGGTTCCAGACCGACGCGACAAGGCGCGGCTTCTTTTCCAAAAGCAGCTTTTCCAGGTTCTTCTCCGGACCGGGGTCAGGCATTTCGATGCACTCGGCGCAGGACGCGCGCAAATCGTCGAGATGTTTTCCGTTCACATACCAAATGATTTCGTGTTGCATGCCGCGCGCCTTCACCAATGCGGCCAACTCCGGCACCGGCGCGTCTTTGAGATCAAGATAGATTCCAATCTTTCCCTTGCACAAATCGAGAATTTCCTCGAACGTGGGGATTCTCGTTCCCACCCACTTCTCCCCCACGCGCGCGCCGATGTCGAGCGCGCGCAATTCCTCTAACGTCATGTCTTTCACGCGACCGGTCTTGCCGGGTACGTAGGCGTCGATGGTGCTGTTATGCACGCTGACAAACTTTCCGTCCTTCGTCGTGCGCACGTCTATCTCTACGAAATCGCAGCCAAGTTCAATCGCGCGCTGGTACGCGGGCAGGGTGTTCTCGGGAATATTTTCGTGTACGCCGCGATGCGCGACGATGTATACGCCGCCGTGCTTTGGCTGTTTCAATGGCAGCTCGGCGACAACCACTGCGGAGACGGCGAAGAAAAGGACGACGATCGGGGACAGCCACCGGCATCCGAAACGCGATGCCGGTGACAGTCCCCTGTGGCTTGCGATTTTCATGTTAGAAAATTCCCCGATTGTCGCGATCTGCGTACTTGAGTATGCATGCGTCGGCCTGAACATTTAGTTCGTTAAGTTGTTGCGCGGACAATTCAGGGAGCCGCTGCACGACATCCAGAAAGCGCTCCTGTTCTCCTGGGCTCACGATATCGTGCGTAAGCGATTCGAATTTCCTTATATAGTCCGCGCGATCAAACGGGCGCGCGCCCAGCGAGTGCGCATTCGCAACCGCCAGTTCGTCGACGAGTTTGCTGCCGTCGTTGAACACGATCTCGACACGCCCGCCAAACGCCTTTTCGCCGGGATCGGAACTGTGGTACCGCCGTGTCCACTGCGGGTCTTCGCGCGTTTCGATAACGTGCCAGAGCCGGACTGTGTCCGGTCTGCCCGCGCGGGCTGGCGCGTAGCTGTCCACATGATGCCAGCGGCCATCCTGCAACGCGACTGCGAAGATATACATGATGCTGTGATCGAGCGTTTCGCGGCTTGCATTTGGGTCCAACTTTTGCGGATCGTTCGCGCCGGTGCCGATGACGTAATGCGTGTGATGACTCGTATGAATCGTGATTGACGCGATGGAATCGAAATCGGAAATTTTCCCGCGCATGCGGAACGCGAGATCAATCAGGGCTTGCGACTGATATTCGGCGGAGTGCTCTTTCGTATACGACTCGAGAATCATTCGCTTTTGTTCGCCGGAATCCGGAAGCGGCACATCATACGAACCGTTCGCGCCCTCGAGCATGTACGCAATCACGCTGTCCTCACCTTCATATATCGGCGACGGACTTCCTTCCCCGCGCATGGCCCGGTCCACGGCTTCGACGGCCAATTTGCCCGCGTGCGCTGGCGCGTACGCTTTCCAGCTCGAAATCTCGCCTTTGCGCGATTGCCGCGTCGTGAACGAAACATGCACGGCCTGTTGTACCGCTTGATAAATGGTCTCGGTGTCGAGGCGCAACAGCGCGCCAATGCCCGCCGCCTGCGAGGGACACAGATGCGCGATATGGTCCTTCTTGTGCTTATGCAGACAAATCGCCTTTACGAGCGCGATCTGGATTTCGTATCCAACCAGAATGCCGCGCACCAAGTCGCCGCCAGTTACATTGCGCCTCGCGCCGCATTGCTGCGCCACGGCGAGGATCGGCGGAATATTGTCGCCGGGGTGCGAATAATCCGCGGCAAGAAACGTGTCGTGCATGTCGAGTTCGCGCACCGCCGTGCCATTGGCCCATGCCGCCCATTCCGCGTCGAACCCGCACTGGCTGCCAATGCCGAATACCCGCCCGCCATTCTCCCGCGGATGAGCAATGGCTTGGCTGCGCGCATTGGCGACCGGCCCGCGATTGATCGCCGCAAGCGCGACCGACGCGTTGTCGATGATGCGGTTGATCACCATGTCCTGCGCGGCGGCGTCGATGGGCGCATCGTCCGACGCGACAGACGCGATTTTCCATGCCAACTGGTTATCCCGCGGTAAACTTTCCCTGGACCGATAAACGCGAACTTTGTGTAGATGCATAGGGATTATGAGTCTTCCAGCTTCCTGTAGGTTTCCAGTTGTTCCGGCTTCAACAGTCCTTCAACCGTTGATTTCATTTTCGCGCGCTTCTCTTCCAACTGCTCTTCCAGTTCGGGCTTTTTATCGGCCGGAGCGGCGTACAAAGCGTCCGCGGCGTTCTGAACGTCGCGCAGGTTCGTATCATAGACCGTACGCAGCCTGGATTGTTCGTTGCCGCCAAGCTTGAGCGATTCCGCCATTTTCGCGACGCGATTGTTCACCTGCTCGTCGTAAAGTTCCTTCTTCCGCTTGTTGGCATACGCCTCGTATTTTTGCGCCTGCCCGGGGGATACATGGCCCTTGATCCATTTATCGAGGCCAGCGCGAAGCGCGCGACGCTGCGGACCTTTGAGCAGCTTTTCGTTGGGAGATTTTTCCGGCGACGCATTTAACTCAAGCTGCTTTGCGCGATACCGTTCGAACTCTTTACCAACCTCACTTTTCTGCGCATCGCTCAACGCAAGTTCTCGCGCAAGGATGTTCAGTTCATTCTCATCGCCACCCACCTCTTTCTCTTCGGCCTCGGACAAGGTCTTGCCCGCGGACGCCTTCGTGCCATCCGGTTTCTTCTCTACCTTATCCGCTTTGTCCGGCTTGTCCGCCTTGTCCGCTTTGGGTTCCTTGGCAGCGGCATCACCTGCGGGCGCGGCACTTGCCGCCTCCTGCTTGTCCTTTCTTCCTTCCTTCTTCCCTTCGCCGGCCCACGCCAGTGGCGCTGCGCCAAAGCTGATGACAATCGCCAGGACGCCCATTCTTGCCATGATTCGCATCGAACGACCCTCCGTTAACAATTGGTTGACCGCACACCCAACAAGCGTAGCGCGGATCGGAGAACTTCGCAACGTGACTTGGCGCTTCGTGAACGGGCTTTCGTATCACTGTTTCATTAGTTATGGACCAAGCGTTGCACAATGCCGCTGACTACAAAAGCTCGTCACGCGATTTAATCTGTATTTAATTGGCAAAAATGAGAAAAATGTGCACAGACAATCGTAGATGCGAATCAGCACACAGCCCAAAATTCAGTCAGCAATGCACGTACGTCGCCCTCATGCCTCGTCCAACTCATATACGGCCCATCGTCCCATAAGTCCCATGAAAATCCCCAAGTGTCAACCGGCTATCCCTCGCTTCCCAAACCGCCTTTTCCCGCTTCCCGCCAACACACCCGTGCAACGCGCCGGGCATAAATAATAGGAGTGCATCATCCTCCGGGGACTGTCACCGTGCCGCCCTGAAAGGCGGGCCGGTGGCTGTCCCCGACCCAAACGCGGAAAGCCATCCTGATCCGGTACCATCTAGCCCACGAAATGACGATCGAATTTTGGGGCATTGCCGCACGATACTACTTTCTGATATTATCGCGATATGAATTCGCGGCAACGCGCCACGCTTAAAGCAATATTCGAGCATCCCACACGCGCCGATGTCCGGTGGGCCGATATTGAATCGCTTTTCAGGGCGCTGGGCGGGGAAGTTGAGGAAGGCAACGGATCGCGCGTGCGCGTCGCGTTGAAAGGCTGTCGCGCAACGTTCCATCGTCCGTACCCACAGCCGAAAACGAAGAAGGGCGCACTCGAAAGCGTGCGCAATTTCCTAACTTCAGTAGAGGTAAAGCCATGAATGAAACGATGGAGTACAAGGGTTACAAGGCCATTGTCGCGTTTGTTCCGGGCGATGACGTGTTTCATGGGAAGGTGATCAATATCGAGGACACCATCCATTTCGAGGGAAAGTCGGTTGCTGAACTAAAGCGGGCCTTGAAGGAATCGGTTGAGGACTATCTCGCCTTCTGCAAAAAGCGGGGTGAGCAACCGGACAAACCCGTATCCGGCAAGTTGCTGCTTCGCCTTGAACCGCAGACCCACCGCGCGGCCATATACGCCGCAAGGATCGCCGGAACGAGTATTAACAGTTTCGTAGCACAGGCTGTAACGGACGCCGTCCGCCGCGCCGGGCTATAGCGAGTCTTCGCTGACAACGGTGGGAAAGACGGTGGGCCGTGCAGGAGTCGAACCTACGACCTTGTGATTAAGAGTCACCACGCCACAATTCATAAAGACCCGCAATCCAATAACTTACAATCTGACGCATCTGTTGGTTGCAGTAATGGTTGTAGTACCAGTGGTCCTATAAATTTGGCTTTGGTTACCGCACTTGCTGCGGTATTGCGGAATCTGCCGCAGGAGGAGCAAGAGGAGTTGGCAGTGATCCTGAGCAAGCCGCCATTATAGTGCAAGCATCAGGGGTGCATGGAGGACTGAAATTGATTCTCCGCCTTCCGTGTAAGCCAGATCATGAACGGCACGCCGACGTCAGCTCAGTCCGCGTGTCAATGCGATTCAGCAGCGTCATCGAGTTGTCGCGCCCCTGATTTTTTACACAGGTACGTCCCAAAGCGAGCGTGAGGTCGTTAGAATTACTTCGCACGATTGCGCCGTCTGTCGGTAATTGCCGCGTAGGCGAGGAAGGCCAAGGCCAGTGCGGCCAGGGCGATTGCGCCAGATATGGGCAATGCTTTTGCAGTGTCGGTTTTGGGGTCGGTGCCGGCGATATGTTCGACGGCGTTGGTCTGGCCGTCGAAGTCCGGGTCGCCGAACGCTCCGTTGTCGCCGGTGGCGTCGTTCGGGTCGAGAGCGTGCTGCAGTTCCCACCAGTCCGGAAGTCCATCGTTGTCGGAGTCGGTCTGTGGCTTGTCATCGGCCATCTTCGACCCAATGCCAATGCGCGTGGGCGCGGTGTTGGCCGTGATGCGCACCGCTTTGGTGATGCGCGGATTGTTCGCTTGTGTTGCCTTTGGCTTTCACCGTGCCGCCGGTGGCCACCGCGGCGCTTGAGCACATCCAACACGGAGACCTCCGCGTAATATTCACTGCTAAGGACGTTTACCGGAATCACTGGGCGGGGTTGTCGCGTAAGGAAGATGTTGCGGCAGCCTTGTCCGTGATTGAGGATCATGGGTGGGTGCGCGGGCGTAAGGTGGAAACCCGGGGGCGTCCATCTTATCAGTATACCGTCCATCCCGTCCTCCGGAGGGCAGCCGATGGGCATACATCTCGATAGACTTCGAGCTCGCGGGTTTTTCGATATTGATAAGACGGAAGTGCCTAAAGTATCGAAAGCCCAAGGTGAGGGACCTTTAGACACTTTTGATACTTCCTTTCCGGCGAATCCAAATAAATTCGAGGCGTACCGGGCTTTGCTTCGAAACCCCGCGGGGTGGGGTGCATGGACAATGCCGCCACTCCCGCCGTTCTTGTTTGGTGAGATGGAACATGGGCACGCATGGGAAGTGTGGTGGGGGGCAGTCGCGCGGCAACGCACCAGAGTCATTGAGAAGCGATAGGTACCTAACGCTGCGATTGGACGCAGCGGATACGATCGCGGCATACTTCGGTATCGAATGCCGCATTAAGGAGAAATAGTGCCATGGGGACCGTTTACAAAAAGACCATCACGCGACCTTTACCCGCCGGCGCAGAAGTGTCCATGCGCGACAAGGAGCGGTGGGCCAAGTGGACGGATGGCAAGGGACGATCGCGGAGTGCGCGGATGACCGACGCCGGACGAATTACCGTCGAATCGGGTACATACATTGCTCAGTACCGAGATGGGCAGGGAATTGTGCGCGAAATGTCCACTGGTTGCCGCGACAAGGGGGCAGCGAATTCAATCCTGACGCGGCTAGAACGCGAATCGGAATTGGTCAGGGCCGGCGTGATGACCGTACCGGAACATGCTGCCGCGGGACACGCTCATGCGTCGCTTGACAGCCACATCGATGCGTTCATTTTGCATATGGTCGCCAAAGGAACCGTTGACCATCATCGGAAGAAAACGAAAGCGTACCTGATGAAAATGAACGAAGCGTGCCGATTCTCAAAGCTTCCCCATCTGCGCCGCGACGTGTTCGAGCGATGGCTAGATTCGCAAACATTCTCCGCCCGTGTACGCAATGGGTATCGCGTGGCGGCGGTCTCGTTTGGCAACTGGCTATTGCGCGGTCAGCGCATGACGTTGAACCCCTTTGCGGGAATTCCCCGGGCAAATGAAAAGTTGGACGTACGGAGGCAGCGCCGGGCGCTAACAGAAGCAGAATTGGGGAAGCTCTTTCAACATGCGAAAGCGCGGCCGTTAGCGGACCGCGTCAAAAATCGCGGCACCGATGCGAAACTAAAACCCGCCACACGACGGAGTCTCGCACTGTTGGGACTGGAACGGGCGACCGCTTACAAGCTCATGGCACTGACGGGGCTACGCTGCAATGAGGTGGCCACGTTGACTTTGGGCGCACTTGTATTGGAGGGGGATACTCCGCATATTGCTCTCGAAGGGCGCAATGCGAAGAATCGTAAAGGAGCGAATGTTGCCCTACGCGGAGACATTGCAGTCGATCTGAGCGATTACCTTGATGCGCGGCTCGCATGGCTCCGGAGCGGCCAGAACGGGCCGATCCCAATGCACATTCTGAGCACCGCGCGGGTTTTCGAAAATATGCCTTCGTTGCGGGTGTTCGACAAGGACTTGGCGGCCGCCGGAATCGAGAAAGTAGACGAGCGCGGGCGTACACTCGATATGCATTCACTTCGTCATACATTTGCCACATTACTGGGTCGTAGCGGCGCATCGTTGCAGGTGGCTCAGACTGCCATGCGGCACTCCGATCCGAAATTGACCTCGACCACGTACACGCATCTTGAACTGGTGGACGTTGGGCGGGCGCTTGATGCACTGCCGCGTTTGCCAATGAACGGGCAAGGTTTGGTTGCAGTAAATGTTGCAGTAACTTCGGGCAAACGAGGTAATTCTGAGTCGATTCCTGGCAATTCGACCGGCACTCCACTCTCAATCGAAGCGGAATCAGGGGAACGCAGAATAGCCAATGTTTACAACGTTATTCGTGAACTGTCACCTGCTGACGACGAGGGGAAAGATGGTGGGCCGTGCAGGAGTCGAACCTGCGACCTTGTGATTAAGAGTCACCTGCTCTACCAACTGAGCTAACGGCCCCCACGGGTCAACACAGAACAGGGGCGGGATTGCGCATCCTTCGCGGGAGGCGATACCGGCCCCTTGGAATCTGATTAAATGGAGCGGGAGACGGGACTCGAACCCGCGACGTCAACCTTGGCAAGGTTGCACTCTACCACTGAGTTACTCCCGCTCAGGAGTTTGTGTATGCTATCAGAAAGGGTTTGTTAAGTTCAAATCTGAAATACGCGGCATGTGCCGGGCGCGCGGCTTCGGGCAGCTCGCGCGCGGCGACTAGCAGGGGGTTTTACTATGTTCGTTCCGCCCGAGACAATTGACGAACTGCCTCTGGTGTCATTTGCAATTGGCCAGAAGTTGATAGAGGAAGGCACCGCCGGCGCCGAATTGTATTTCCTGGTCGATGGCGCCGTAGAAATCCTGAAAGGAAGCACAGTCATCGCACGTGTGCGCGAGCGTGGTGCTATGTTTGGCGAAATGTCGGTCTTATTGGCCTGTCCCCATACCGCAACCGTACGTGCCACGTCGGAGGTGTCATGCAGGGTTTCGCGAGACCCTTTGCAATATCTCGCGTCGCACCCGGCGGTTATGTTTTACGTGGGGCGCATTCTCGCGCATCGGATCGAATCCTTGAATCGGTATCTGGTTGATGTGAAGGCGCAACTTCATGAGCAGGGCACGTGGCCATGGTAGACGAGGTGATCGGGGCACTAGTGAATCGTCATCCGCGCCCGCCACGAGCCGCACGTGATTCGGGACAGTAGACCCGGTTCAGGGCGCTCACGCCGACGAGGCGAGGCTAATATTTTCATCGCCCTGGCCAGATTCCCAGGTCGCCTCCATCGCATCCAGATCGATTGAGATGCAGGTTGGGATCGACGCAATCTGGTGGCCGGGATTGAACACCCATGTATTGTGGATACGGTCATACCACGAACCTTCCGCTTGAAATGGCGAATTATGAATATGTCCGCTCAGAACAATATCGGGTTCAAGTTGTTCAATCATTTCGGCAAGAAATGGATCGCCCGAGAAAACCTTTCCATTCCAGGACGTTTTCGCGCCGGAAGGCGGCGCATGATAAAGCCAAATCCACTTTGTCGATTCACGCCTGGCGGATTCCGCTTCCAGGAATTGCCGCACAAGCAAACAAGCGTCCTTTCCCTCCCACCATGGACAGACGCTGATCATGCACAATTCGTTCCGAAATGTTTGTGAATCGACAAAAACGTTGTCGATGGCGGCATATCCGAGCCATTCCGCGAAGGAGTACCCGTCCGCGCTTTCCGCGTCAAGGTCGTGGTTGCCGGAACACACCGCGACCGGCTTGAGTGCGGCAAGGCGAGCAAGATATTTTTCCACTACAACGATCTGCGTATCGAGGTCCGCATGGCCCGCGATATCCAGCAAGTCCCCTGCGATGACTACGACATCGTGCTCGGCGCAACGCTGGCAGAGCCAATCAAATTGCTTGAGACTATAGTGCAAATCCGAGACGACGAGCAGGCGCATGTGGCAAGCCCCTTCTGCGAGATGGTACGTGAAAATACGGCAAAATGACATGCTCCGCACGAGATCGCGGAACAACGTTCGCGGGTGGTTATCTCGATCCGGATTGAAGTTTTTGCGCCATCAACGGCGGACAGCCGTTGCAACGGCGGACAGGCCCGGATGTCCCCGCGGGGATGGCGTGCGGTAGGGATTCATCCGTAATGGCGGCTCCGAGGCCGCGCTCGAAAACGTGGCCGAGGCAATATTCTTGATCGCCGAGGACGAGACCGCAGGTGTAGATAGAGCCGTCCGGCCCGATGCAGGCCATTCTAGACGGCAAGTCGCTGAAAGGAGATTCACTGTGTTCGAGCAGGCCATCGGCGCTTTCGAGTTTGATTCCGAGGTCTTCGGCAAACCGCGCGGATTCAAGGTGCTCGCCATTGATGAAGATGCGCGTCTTGTCTGCGTTGAGTTGTTTGAGCACGCCGGCGTCGCGGGCATCAAGCGGATTCACCGCGTGGATGCCGACCATCATGTCGTACGTTTCCTGCGCCCATTCGCATATCGGGACCAGTTGGGGCACTGCATGAAGTGGTTTGCCAAGGCTGATCATCATGCTGGTAACGCCGACGGTCGCGGCTTCGTCGATAACGGAAAGCCATTCATCCGAGGTGAGACATTTTCGTTTGGCGACTTCCGGAGTGTCTTGATGGGCGCAGGCAAAGTGAATCCACAGGAATTCCACGATCGAGCACGGCGACCCGGATTGGGATTTACTACAGTGATTGATCTCGCGGATGATGGCCTGCGGCAGCGCAAGCGGATTGTCCTGAGGGTAGATATTTTTCCAACGTTTGCGAGAGTTCATGCCTGTGCCTGTCTGTCGAAGGCGGCCAACCGGTGGTTGATGTCCTTCAATGATCCGTATACATCTCGGTAAACATTGTAACGCTTTTCGTATTCCCTCGATCGCAAGGGGTCGGGATCACAAACATATTCAATACGCACTGCCGATGCCAGTGCGGCCCGAACATCGCGAACTAAACCCGCGGCGTGCCCCGCGAGTAAGGCGACGCCCAGCGCGGCGGCTTCGGTGGTTGCCAGAACCGCCACGGGAACGCCCATGATATCCGCCTTCCGCTGTATCCAAATCCGGCTCTTTGCGCCGCCACCGATTGCGCGCAACCGGGTTATCCCAGTTCCCGCTGATTGTAACACTTCCAGGTTCAATTTCATTTCGTAGGTTACGCCGGACAAAATCGCGCTTACGATCTCTTCGCGCGTCGTATTCAGTGTCAGGCCGAGTATTGCGCCGCGGCTCGCGGTATCGAAGTAGGGCGTGCCGGTGACGGTGAAATGGGGCAGAATAATCAGGTTTTCGGGGAAATCGGGAATATTCCCACACAGCACCTCGTACACATCCCGCCCGCTTTCCGCCGCCAAACGCCGCTCCTCGCCCGCAAAAGTGTCCCGATACCACTTGAGCAACGAACCGCCCGTAAAGTTAAACGCTATCGATGCAAACAACCCCGGCACACAACTCGGATAGCAACACAAGTTCGCAGCGACCGTCTGCTTGGTGACGGCATAGTTATCGAATATCGGGCAGATGCAGTCCACCGTGCCCGTTGCGTAGACCGCTTCGCCGCTCGCAAAAATACCGGCGCCCAGTGCGCCCGCAGGCTGGTCGTGCCCGCCCGTACTCACGACGATGCCGCGAGGCAGACCGATCTCCGTCGCTACTGCATCGGGGATTGTCCCGAGCGCGGCGCCCGACGGCTTTGTATCGGGAAGCATCTCGACCGGCACGTCCGCGATGTCCAGCAATTCATTCGACCATTTGCCTTGGCGCGCATCCAGCGCCATCGTTCGCGCCGCAAGGCTGTGGCTCATCGTGGGCGTCACGCCGAGCCGGAACTGGACGAAGTCCTCGTAGCACATCCATTTCCAGGTCTTGGCGAATACATCCGGCTGGTTCTGTTTGAACCACAGGATTTTATTCAGGGAGTACATGCCATGCAACGGCATGCCCGATATGAAGGCAAGGTCGTAACGCGACTTGCGCTCGAGCCACCACGCCGGGATCTCCGCCGTGCGCGCATCGAACGTCACCGGGCTATGCGTCAGGCACGCGCCGGTTTTGTCGACCGCGTGCACCGCCTCCCCCTGCGACGATATGGCCATCGCGCGTATGGGATCGTGTCTTGTTTTTGACGCAATCTCGGACAGCACGTCGCGAACAAGCTGCCAAACTTGATCCGGATCGAGTTCAAGCCAACCCGGTTTTGGGGAGTGCAGCGGATACTCGCGATAGGCTTGGGCGATGGGTTTTCCTTCCAGATCAAACGCCACACCCTTGGCGCCCGTGGTGCCAACGTCCAGCCCTAGCAACGACATTCAGAAATACTCCCCTCTGACTCGACAACCGCCGTATTGTGCGGAGAGGAATCGTGGAATGCAAAGGCTCTCCGGTCTAGTCGCACCACGGAAATGTTGCACCTTAGAAGAGTACACGATGATCCTGATACTCACGTTCGCGAAGGGTGCCAAATTTCTAGACCCATCGCGTTTCTTCAATTCGAACCTTGAAGGCACACGCGAAGGTAGATCGACATCGACGAACGGCGCGGGCGCGATCAAGGCGCGGAAGGCCGCCGTGGCCCAGAATGGCCCGTCGGCACATCTTCGTTACGTTGATCTTCGACATCGCTCACCTTTCAAGTTATTCGATTGCTAATTTCGACGGACCCGCTCGCTAATCGACTAGAACCCTTTGCTATCCTGACCATCCGACCATCTTAGCGAAAACACTAGAAGACGCCAAGTTGCGACTCCATGGTAAACGCAAACCTTACCACGCGGTTCGTACCGTAGGACAGTGGCTTTCATCGGAACAAGAGAATTGCTGACAGACTTCACCGAAATGTTGCGAGACAATCACATCGTAAAATTAGGTTTCGTCTTGATCGATCATCATGGTGTGGTCCACGCGTCAGTTCGCCGCATTTCGGGCTGACTTTCTTCACAGGAGATTTGACATGTCAACTCCGCAATCGCTTCGTCTAGTCGCATGCATTTTGGTTTTCGCTGGTCTGATACTGACCTCGTCGATGATACTTAGCGGCTGTCCCGGCCGAAATGGTCAAATAAGCCGCCAAGTCGAATTGGATGCTTTAAGTTTGGTGAACGAGGGAAGGGAAATTTTTCGCCACGACACGTTTGGTAGTGAAGCGTTCTGGGGCGAGACACTTCGCTTGCACGAGGCCCTTGCGACTCTCTCTCCCCAAGATGTGCTCGAATTAGGTCTAAAGGTCGATTCAGAAGCCCTTCCTAGAAACGTTGCGCAGGCGATCCGTAATGGTGAACTCGACCTGGACGATCCAGCAAATACATTGACGCTTTTAAGAAACGATGCGGTGCTTGGAGTCAAGGGGTTCTTTGATACCAAAGGGGACGCACTAACTTCTGTTGGAATCCAATGCGCCTTATGCCACTCGACGGTCAACGATTCGTTGGCCTCAGGTATTGGTGTCAGACTTGATGGTTGGGCCAATCGCGATCTCAACGTGGGAGAGATCATCGCTGCTGCGCCAGATTTGACAGCAATCGCGGATTTGCTCGGTGTCACACAAAGTGACGTTCGCACTGTTGTCCGGTCCTGGGGTGCGGGAAAATTCGATGCGCAACTTCTGCTTGACGGAATCACGGAGCGCCCCGGAGGCGGCAGCGCAGCCACACTCATTCCTCCCGCTTTTGGTTTGGCTGGTGTAAACGAACATACCTGGACTGGATCATGGGGCACGGTGACGTACTGGAATGCCTTTGTTGCGAATATCGAAATGGGGGGGCAAGGAACTTTTTATGATCCACGGCTAAACAACGCCGAAAAGTATCCGATAGCAGCGGCCGCAGGATTCGGCGATATCCGTCCGAAAACCGATCTTGTCACGGCCAAACTCCCCGCTCTTCACTTCTATCAACTGGCGCTGCTCGCACCCGAACCTCCAAATGGCAGCTTTGAAGTGGCTGCCGCCGCGCGTGGACGCGAACTTTTTGCCGGAAAAGCCGATTGCGCTCGATGCCATGTGCCGCCTATTTTCACTGAACCTGGATGGAACCTCCACACCCCTGAAGAAATCGGCATTGACGATTTTCAAGCGAATCGAGCTCCCGACGAGGTGTATAGGACAGCCCCTCTTAAAGGACTTTGGTCGCACACGAGTGGCGGCTTCTACCACGACGGGCGCTTCGCGGCGCTGCAAGATGTGATTGACCACTACGACACGCACTTTGATCTTGACTTAAGCGCAACTGAGAAAGCCGATATCGAACAATACCTACTATCGCTCTAGGTGCGGTAGGTAAGCGTCGCCACTCGTTTGAGAAATAGACACCGTCATCAGAGTTGGACACCACGTCATCGCCCAAGACGCGCCGAATCGGAATTCAGCGCTACATAAATGTGACGCTCCATTCGACCGGAGCATTGGTTTTGGGCGTGACCGTGATTAGCAGCACCCGGTCAGACAATGTGGCGATGGCGTTTGGCACGGAACATTTCAATTCATGCCTGTCGCAACCGATGGGGACGAGTATGCGCAGTTCATATTCGAATGGGGACACGGCGTTGAAGGTACCTGTGAGTGTGCGGTCGGCCTCGCGCCATTCCAAGTCAGTAAAATCCGTTGCGCCACCGGAGAAATGGCGGTTCGTCCCGAGAAACTGTGGGCGCGGCTCGTATTTTCGGAATGTCAGCAGCCGCACCGATCGTGGCGGCACGCTGACCTGGACTTGCTTCTCTGCTGTACCAAAATACGTTTCGGCCCAGAAGTCATAGACCGTGTAAAACGCGTTGGACGCCAGACCCAGTTCGCGAAAATCTATCGGCGTGATTTGTTCCGCGTCGGTCCAATTGAAAATGCCCGCGACGGTCCATTCGTCGAAACTGGTCTTTACCGGCAGGACCCAAATTCGGGGTTCTTGCTCGCGGAACAAATCAACGGGTCGCGCGGGGCGATCCATGACTGGAAGCACCCTGCGCATGACATCAATGTCTTCGGGAAGAAGCGACGTGAAGCGGTCACCGATTTTTACGACGCCGCCGGTCAATGCCGCGCCCGTTAGCCACGCGATGGACTCCTGGCGCGTGAGCGCGGGCTGGTCGATCATGCCCCATCGCTCGCGCGTAGCGTCATTGGCGAAGAAAGCGCAATCCTGATCGGGTCGCCAGACGTTTGGCGTATAGTAGTATCGGCGCGCGGCATTGGTGAGCGATTCGACGCAGCCCCAGGGCCACCGCTCGGGATGTTTGCGCCAGATGGGCGCGTTGTCGTTGCCAATCCGCATTCCTTGCGCGAAGATTCCGGTGATGGGTTGTGGAGCGAAACTCATCAGAAACGCTTCGTCGCCCATGCCCTCGCGAAGCGCTTCCATGCCGAGGCGATGAACTTCGACACGGGTCAACGAAGCATCATGGTAGCCTTCCGCGAGAGGCAGGTAATACACATAGTCCGCTTCCATGATCGCATCGAATCCCCACTCCTGGGTCACCTTCCGCGCCAAATCTCGCACCCAATCCGACGCGCCCGGCGCGGTGATATCGAGAATGCGATCGTTCTCCCCCACCACTTGTTTGCCAAGTTCGTTTGGCATCCGCAGCCACTCCGGGTGCGCTTTCGCAAGGGCGCTGTCCGCACTGACCTTAAACGGCGCGAGCCAGAGCCCGGCAGTGAGGCCTTTGCCGTGGATGTAGTCCGCGACGTGTTTCATCCCGTTTGGAAAGCGTTCCGCGTCCGCTTCCCAATCTCCGAGCGATTGCTGCCAACCATCATCGATGGCGAGATGGTTCCATCCGAACGCTGACAGGTTCGTTGCAAGCGCGTTCGCATTGTCGAAAATTTTTACTTCGTTGATATCACTGCGATACTCAGTGCTCCACGAGTCCCAACCATGCGGCAGGAATTTGGGGCGTGCGCGGCTGATCTTGTTCGCGGCGCCATACGCCCAGCCATAGCGTTCGAGCCCTTCAAAAGCATTTACCTCGGCCACCGCAAGATACAAAGGTTCAGACACGAGTTTCTCGCCCGGCTCGATAATCACCGGGGGATCGTAGATGCATTCGGCGGCGAACGTGGCAAAGCGCTTGCCGTCCTCCTCAGCGATCGGCGATTCCATGCGGAAGCGTCCGTATCCGGTGGTATACGCCAGGAACCCCGTCACCAAGGATTGATTAGTTGTTTGGTTCAACGCCGCAAAATTCCACAAGCACGTTCCCGCGCCGGTCCGCAATCCGGCGACTCCGGTGTCGCCCGGAAACGTCTTACCGCCTTCCAACACCGAAACATCTGTTGTGCCTGGACCGAGTGAAAAGCCACCGCGTTTGCCGTCACCCGCAGTCCAGGGAGACAACATTTTCACAAGCACCGGGACTTTTTTGGTGTTGGTAAATGCGACCTGAACGGTAAAATAGGGCTCGGATGGATAGACCCGAATGGACCACGTGCATCCTTCACTCTCGAGGGTCATACCCTGGCCTTTGCCGAGAGCGTCGCTGACGTCGCCGCGTCCGCTCAAGTGGCCCGCGATGGAAATCGGTTCCGGCGCTTCTTCGCCGTCAAACCAAATCGTGGGTTGGACCAATTCGAAGACGGTATTCCCTTCGTTGCGCAGGACGTTTATCTTGCCGTTCTTTTGTATGCTGACGAAATACGCGCCGGCACTGATCGTGCGAAGTTCTTCCTTCGGCCGCGAGAACAACTGCGCATGCGCGGCGGACAACGCGCACAGCGCGGCGAGACAAAGTGCAATAGTTCTCATTGATTAATTTTCTCCATTCGCCGCGCGCCAGAGATCGCCCATGGCCCAGCGGAAATCGAGTCTAGTCGCGAGGCCGAGGGTGATCAAGTATAGGGCCGGCTGGTCACCGCCGAAGCGAAAGCGGTAGCTATCGCTACCGCACTTCACGGCGTCTTCGAGTGGAAGATTTCGCCTCGCATGCCCTATAGTCTCGCGGGGTTTTACGAAGAAGGGCAACGCAATGTTTGTTCATGCAGTATATTTTTGGTTAAAAGAGGGGCTGACGCTTGAGGACACTGCGCGGTTTCGCGGGGGTATGGAATCGTTGCGGGGTTGCGAAAGTGTCCGGGACATGTTTATCGGGGTGCCCGCGGCGACAAGCCGGCCCGTGGTCGAACGGTCTTACACCTTTGCGCTTGTGGTGCTGTTCGACGAACTAGCGGGGCACGATGCCTACCAGGAACATCCAATCCACAAGGCGTTCGTCGACACCTTTGAAGGGTATTGGACGAAGGTGCAGATTTACGATTCAAATTGAGCGGAACGCGTTAGTCGCGCAACGCTCCCAGCATTCCAAGCTGTCCCCGGTGATACGAGTCGTGGCTTACCATGATGTTGAGTGTCTGGCCAACATTGCCGAAGTGATCACGGAGCGGCTCGGGGATACGGCCCGGCAGCGGTTTTGGCAGGTCGGCATCGGCGGCTTGCTTCAGTTTTTCAAGCGCCTTCTGAATGGCTTCGGCGTAAATGGCAATTACCGCGTCCCACGCGGGATAGTCCTCGGCGTTCGGTGAGATGGGATCGCCGCCGGCGAAATCCGGTGCAAACTTTTTACCGAATCCTTTTGGGACCATGTTCTCACCATTCAATGCCCACTGAATAATGACGACGTTGATCGTATTCGCAAGATGGCCGACCAGCCACAACGGATGGGCCTTGCCGGGGCGAAGCTGCAAGAATCTGTTCGCATCGGGCACCCGCGCGGCAACCTTGAGCGTTTGATCGCCGCAGGACGCCAACTGCTCAGCCAATAATTCGATCTTGTGGTTCATTGTGAGTCCTCCCGCGCGCGGTGTTGGAAAAACGAAACTATACCGGACACCACGTGCGGAAACCCAATCGGCGGTTCTCAAAAGGTGTTGCTATGTAAGTGTGGCGCGTGCATAATGCCGCGCTGGTTTTCGGGCAAGGTTTGGAATTTGTAGTGCAAACAGGAGCAGCTACCTTATCCATGGAACTGCGCGGGTTGTTGACCCGCGCGGAGGGGCGCGATATGCGCCTCGGCGAAATCATCGACTCCTTTCCGCATCGCGGCCACATCCTTATGATTGTGCTGTTTAGTTTTCCCATGAGCCTTCCCATATCGCCGCCCCTTCTTGGCGGCTTATTCGGGGCTGTCCTGACCTTTCTCTCGTTTTATCTCGTAATTGGCCGCAAACCCTGGATACCGCATTACATTCATAATCGCCCCGTTTCGTACAGGATTCTGTCGGGCACCATCCAAAAATTAACGCGGGTCATGCGGTACATGGAAGTGGTGCTCAAGCCGCGCCTGTTGTTCATGACCAATAGCGAGCGACTGTGGAAAGTACACGGCGTCTTCCTGCTTGGGATGGCCGTGGTCCTCGCGCTGCCGATACCGATGCCGGCGCCTTTCACGAATTCAGTCGCGGCGCTACCCATATTTTTGGCGTCGCTGGGCATGCTCGAACGGGACGGAGTCTGCATCGTAATTGGGTATTTTTCGACGCTGATTTGTATTGGCTATTACGTCGCCCTCGTTGTGCTGGGCAAGGAAGCATTCGACTTCCTGTTGCATTGGCATGTGGGGGGCTAGGCATCGTCGTCTTCGATAACGTGGCGCGTGAACGCTTCGACATCCGCGAACGACATGGTGCGCGCGCGGTCTAACCGGGTCAGGCGCTTCTCGAATTGCCGCATTGCGAATTCCTGAAACTCGGTTTCGGGTACCCCGAAGGGCGGCGTCTCGTATTGTTCGAACATTTCGTGGATCATGCCCATGGTTACTTGAAGCAGATCATTCATCGTCTCCTGCACAACGTCCCAGAGCGCCGGGTCGGATGAGAGGAGCCGGGACAGCAGGTAGATTCCAAACGCGATGTGACGCGCCTCGTCTTGCTTGATTTTGGAAATCGCGCCGCGCGTGCCGGGCAACATGCCTTTCTGGTCCAGCGCGATAAAATATGCGTGGTAGCCGGTTTCGGCGACGATGCCTTCTACGACGAGGTTATAGGTTGTCGACGCGCGCACGAGTGCGCGGGGGGACGGATCGTCCGTGAGGGCGTTGAGCGCGGATGGGAGCGCGTCATAGAAGAGACTGCGATAACAGGGCAAATGGTACCGCTCGAGCCCATCATGATCGACAACGACTTCTGACAGGAACCGTGAAAAGAAGTCGGTGTGCTTTGCTTCTTCCCATAAAAACGACGTCATATAGATCGCTTCTTCAGGTTGACCCGTTCGCGCGATGGCTTGCATAAGCGGGAGGAGGTCCAGCGTGACCGCTTCTTCCCCGGCCGCGAACAGTGACGTTAAGCGAAGTACGGCGTCGCGTTCGATATCCGAAAAGCGGGGCCAATCCTTGATGTCTTGCGTGAAATCAATGTCGGAAGGATTCCATATTCCGATTCGCTTCGCTTTCTCGAACAGTATCATGGGCGGGGACCCGCGGCGAAGGCCGCGCGTGGTTGACGCGAATCCGGTATGGTTCATTGATGTCCCCCTCGAGTTGCCGGCGCCAAATCGCTTCGTGATCGCGAAATGCGATCAATCACCCGCCAGAAAAAACGTCAACTTCCAAAAGCCGTTCGTGCGCTCGAACCCAGCGCGGTACGAAACGGGGCTGCGGGCATATTTTCCCCAGACGAAACCTTTGCGCCCATCGGGCAACCCGATCTTTCTCCAGGGGTGCGTTTCGCCGTTGATCGTTTCCTCGATTTCTTCGGGAATTTCTTCCATGTGAACAATTAGATAACTGACAGTTTTAATGGCCGCTGCGGTACGGCTTGGCCCGCTCCGTATCGTGACGTTCTCACCGGTTATTGCGGCGTACTCAAAACTGTCAAATTCATCGGGCCACTTGGCAAACATATACGGGGCGATGTACCGCGCCGTTCCGTTTTCTTCCGAGTAGGCGCCGCCCAAGCGCAGGACATCGCCCAGCTCTTTCCAGATGACGGACTTCGCGGGACCTGTATCCAGTCCCCAATTCCGGGTGAAATTAGCCTTGCCGTTTTCGGCGTCGAAACCGATTTTGATGTTTTCGTCGACGTGCGCGAGCAATTGCTTCACATCTTTATTCTCGACAGCGGTCGAAAGATCATTCAGAAACGTCTTGAGGTCCGGATGCTTCCCGGCGTTGTCCACGGGCGGTATCGTCCGTTCGGGGAAGGTAGGACCGGTCAACGCGGCCGCGCACACTGCACAAACCATGAGCCATGGTGATAGACAGGATGTAAGCATCGGGCAAGTATACCAAACTGCACGGTTGCCGGTTCTCCTCCCCTTTGTTATAGTGGGTTATCGGGTGTATACCAATTTGGCGCTGCTGCCCCGCCGTACGCCCGCACAAACGGAGGTCGCGTCATCATGGCACAAGCTTCTCTGCTTTCCCCTGGACAAGTGGCCGCGCCCGGCAGCGGGGACATAGTCGTCCGCGATCCGCGCACGCGGCAAACCCTCTACTCCTTCGCAGAACCCAGTGACGCAGATATCGACGCCGCGTTTACTCGCGCCCGGCAGGCCTTTGAGAAAGTCCGGAAGATGTCCGTCGCCGAACGCGTGGGAGAAACGCTCAAGATTCGCGACTACGTATTAAAGCATAAGGAACAGATCGTCGAACGCATCGTCCAGGAGACCGGCAAGGCGCGGATGGACGCGCTGTTGGCCGACGTTCGCGCGGTGCTCGAGATCATCGATTTCTACAGCAAGACTGCTGAAAAGTATTTGCGGGACGAGAAGGTCCCCACGCCGATCATTTTGCAGGGGAAGAAATCCTATATCCGTTACGAACCCATGGGGACGGTGCTCATCATCTCGCCGTGGAATTTTCCGTTTAATCTCGCATTCGTGCCGATGATCACGGCGTTCGTGGCGGGAAATTCAATCGTGTTCAAGCCATCGGAATGGACGCCGCTCAAGGGTCTCGTCGAGGAAATAATTGCCGGCAGCGGGTTTATGAAGGACGCTATAAGCGTAATATACGGCGGCAAGGAAACAGGCCGGCGCCTCATCGAGCAGCGCCCCGCGAAAATTCTGTTCACGGGCAGCACACGCGCGGGCAAGCAGATCATGGAACAGGCCGCGAAGAATCTCATCCCCGTTGAATTGGAACTTGGCGGCAAGGACCCGATGGTTGTGTTCGACGACGTGGATATTGATCGCGCGGCCGCCGGCGCGATGTGGGGCGGGATGATGAATTGTGGCCAAACCTGCACGTCCATCGAGCGGGTATTGGTCCACGAACGCATTCACGATGATTTCGTGGCCGCGCTTACCGCAAAGATTGGCACGCTCGATCACGCGGCCGCGCGGGAAGGGGCGCCAGACGCAGGCGATCAGGACGTGGGCCACATGACTGCTCCTTTCCAGATCGAGAAGGTGCAGGAGCTTGTGGAAGACGCGCGCGCGAAGGGCGCGACGATTCACACGGGGGGCACGCGCGCGGGAGAATCCCAGGCGTTTGCTCCGACGCTGATTTCGAACGTGAACAATTCGATGCGCGTCATCAGCGAGGAAACTTTCGGGCCGGTGATTACGGTTGAAAAATTCCGCACCGAGGATGAGGCTGTTTCAATGGCAAACAGCTCGCCGTATGGCCTGAGCGCGGCGGTATGGTCCAAGGACATGGACCGGGCGGAGCGGGTCGCCCGCACGATCGAGAGTGGCAACGTTTCGATTAATAACGTGCTCGCGACACAGGGCAATGCCGCCTTGCCTTTCGGCGGGACGAAGGAAAGTGGGTTTGGCCGGTATTACGGCGCGCATGGTTTGCACGGGTTTTCACACATTAAATCGATCATCGTCGACAGCGGCAGCAAGCACGAACTGCATTGGTTTCCGTATACGAAGGAAAAATACGAGTTGTTCAGCCAACTGCTTGACACGATGTACGGGAAAACCGGCGTTGGCCGGCTGCTCGGCATAATCCGCGGCGGCATGAAACTCGAAGCACTCGCCAAGAAACAGCGCCGCTAACGCACGTCGGCAAGTATCTGCAAGGGTGGCCATTAATGGCCACCCTTTTTTCGTTTTCAGCAAGGGACGGGAAAGGTATAATCAAAATCGTATGCAACATCAGACATCTCCCACGCGATTCTCCATTGTGGCGGTGAACGTGCTCGTATTCGTATCGGGCGCGGCGGTCATGATCTATGAATTCATCGCGGTGCGCTTTTTACAGCGTTTTTTCGGAAGTTCGCTTGATGTTTGGGCGGGCGAGATTTCCGTTTGCCTGCTCGGATTGGCCGCGGGATACGCGCTGGGTGGATGGCTCGCGGACAAGTTTCGCTCGTGGCTGCCGTTGGGAATTGTTTTATGTATCGCTGGCGGGAGTGCCCTGTTCATGGAACCCATCGTGGTATTCGCGGCGGAAAGTCTGGAAAAAGGCGAACACATGCGCTGGTGGGAGCCACTGGCGGCGTCCGCGGCGGCAACCCTCGTTCCGCTGCTTGCCTTGGGCACGGTAATGCCGCAGGCCATCCGCTTACTCGTCGTGAACATGGCGACTCTGGGAGCGGGCACGGGCCGCGTCGCCGCGCTGTCCACGATTGGCAGCATCTGCGGCACCTTGGCGACCTCATCGTTATTTGTGCAATGGGGCGTGCAGAATTCCCTGTATACGACTTGCGCCATTTTGTTGGCCGGAGGTTTGCTGATCATAGTCTCTCAGATGGCAACGACAAAGCGTCTGAAGCGGTCTACAGGAGCGATCTTGCTGCCGCTCCTTGCGGGCGCCGCGGTTGCGCAAGACACAACTGTTTACGAAGATTATTCAGCCTATCATCATATCCTCGTGAAAGATGAGGCCGGAAAACGCATCCTGTATTTCGACAGCTCACCGCAAACAACGATGGACGTAAAGAATCCATTCAGCGGGGGGTTCGAGTACACGGACTATTTTCATGTGCCCATGCTGCTGGACCCGACGATAAAGTCGGTGTTGTTCGTCGGGCTCGGCGGAGGTACTGGACCGAAAAGCTTTTTGAACAGCTATCCCGCGATGCGCATTGATATCGTGGAAATCGACCCGGCGGTCGTGACGGTCGCAAGGAAATATTTTCAGTTGCCCGATGACAAACGCATGCGCGCTGTCACGACCGATGGCCGCACGTACATTCAGCGGACGCAACAGAAATATGGCGCGATCATGATGGACGCGTACGCATCGGGCAGGAACGGCGCCTATCTTCCCTATCATCTCGCGACGAAGGAGTTTTTTGAAGCCTCCGCGGAGTGCATCGAAAACGGCGGATGCCTGGTGTACAACGTCATGGGCATATATGGCGGGGCGAACGACAGCACCGTGCGCGGCATATTGCGGACGCTCGAAACTGTTTTCCAAACCGTCTATGTGTTTGAAGCGGAGTCTAGCTGGAATACGGTTTTCGTCGCGCAAAAAATCGACTATGCAAAACTTGCGCCGAACGGGACCCGCGACGGCAAAGGCTGGCCGGAGGGTCCGTGGCTGACTCACCCCACGGACTTGACCGGGTTGGCGGAGAAATCGGTTGCCCAAGGGCATTTTCTTCCGCCGAAGTTCGCGGAGCGTTTGACGCAGGTATCCCGCGCGCAAAGCGCACTGCGCGATGGCATGGTGTTTACCGATGATAACGCGCCCGTGGATATTGCGCAGTAGAGTCTGCGGGTATACCACCCTTTCTATTCTACTCATGCTCGTGGTCGTAATCGTGCTTGCAATCGCCCCTCGTGCTCGTAATCGTAATCGTGCTCGTGCTCGTGCTCGTGCTCGTGCTCGTAATCGTAATCGTAATTGCAATTGTGATTGTGATTTTCCGACCAAGCGACAGTAGGCTCGATCTAAACGAGCACGAGTACGATTACGATTAGGAGCACGAGGAGGAGTAAGGGTAAAAATCCGCTCAGGATTTGACGTGATTTTTACTACCATTCGATTCCACGACCAAAATTTCCCGGAACAGGCGGGCAGCTTTGGTTTGGTATGCGCCCTTTCGTTGTATCGCGCCAATTGCTACGCGGGGCAAGCCTGGCACGCGAATCGTGACGAGATTCGCATCCTGTTTCGTAATTGTGTTGCGCGGAAGGAATGACACGCCAATGCCCTCGCCAACGTACCGTTTGATGACCTCGAAGCTTCCTGAATCCAGCGCCACCCTGGGATCGAATCCGTGCGCGCGGAAATGGGCGCGCATCAATGCCCCGGTGCGCGTCTGCTCTTCGAGCATCAGGAAGGTCTCGCCCCCGAGTGCGTTTAACGCAATGCTGTGTTTTCCCGCCAACGCATGCCGTCGCGACGTCACCAGCACGAGCTCCTGTTCCATCAGCAGGTGTTCCTCAAGCTGCGGTTTGCGCACCGGCAGCGTGACGATGCCAAGGTCCAGTTCGCCGCGCAGGACCAGTTCCGCGATAGCCTCGGTCGGACGGTTGATGATGCGCAGCCGGGCAGCCGGTTCCGCGCGCATGAATCTGCGCACAATGGGAGGCAGCACGTACAGCGCCGTTGTGTCGCTCGTGCCTAAACGAAGCTCCCGGGATTCCGTTTCATCGAAATCGCGCATGCCCCGCCGTATACTTTCGACGTCGGACAACAGCGGGCACGCGCGTTCATAGAGCCGCTGGCCCGCGGGCGTTGGGCGCGCGGTTTTCCGGTCGATGAGCGTATGGCCGGTTTCGCGTTCAAGCCCTTTGATTTGTTGGGTAATGGCTGGTTGGGTACGGTGCATCCGATCTGCTGCCGCGCGAAAGCTGCCGGTCTCGACAATGGCACGGAACGAACGGAGTTGATCGAGTGTCATGGATGGCTCCAATAAGAAAATCTTATCAGTCGCATCATTTTTATTCAATTGCTGAATGGACTGGCGCGCGGATATTCTAATGCCAGCCTAACGCCCTTTGGAGGGAATTGTATGAGTAGTGAAAAACGCGGGATGACGTACCGCGACGCAGGTGTCGATATAGATGCGGCCGACCAGGCCGTCCGCCAGATTAAGGACATGGTGAACAAGACGTTCGATGACCGGGTGCTGTGCGATATCGGCACTTTTGGCGCGATGTACAGCCTCGACACGAAGGGCATGGATGAACCGGTGCTGGTATCGAGCGTCGATGGTGTTGGCACGAAGATCAAACTCGCGTTCATGACCGGAAGACATGACACCATCGGCGTGGACCTGGTATCCCATTGCGTGAACGATATTCTTGTGCAAGGGGCAAAGCCCTTGTTCTTCCTCGATTACCTGGCGTTTGGAAAACTGGAACCCGGGGTTGTCGTCGAGGTGATCCGTGGTTTGACGAACGGCTGCCGATATGCGAACTGTTCCCTGATCGGTGGCGAGACGGCGGAGATGCCGGGTCTGTATCAACCTGGGGAATACGACATCTCCGGGACGATAGTGGGCGTCGTGGATCGTAAACGCATCGTTGATGGCTCGACCGTGGAGGCGGGCGATGTGATCATTGGTTTGCCGTCGTCCGGCCTGCATACCAACGGTTACAGTCTCGCGCGGCAAATTGTGTTTGATGTCGCAAGATTATCCTACGACGACATGATGCCTGGTGTTGACCGCACGGTGGCGGAAGCATTGATGGAGCCGCACCGCAGCTACGCCACGCTCGTGCGCATCCTGATGAAGATCGCAAATGTCAAAGCCATGGCGCACATCACCGGGGGCGGCATTACTGACAATCTGCCGCGGGCGTTGCCGAAAGACATGGGCGCGGTAATCGACCTGGGTTCGTGGACCGCCCCGGCAATATTTGGTTTTATGCAGCGAACCGGCAACGTTGTCCAGACGGAAATGCTACGGACCTTTAATTGCGGGATTGGATTCCTGGTTGTCATCCAGGAGGATGACGCCGACCGCGCGCTGAAAGCGCTCGATCAGGCGGGCATGCAAAGCGCGGTGGTGGGACATGTCGTCAAAGGGCCGCACGCTGTTTCGTATACGGGGACCCTGACCTATGGGTGAACCGCAGGCAAAGCTGGAAGCGGCCGATGCGCGTCACGTGGTACACCGCATCGAAGTTGGGATGAAACGCGCGATGATCGATCCCGTTGGCGATGGGGTGAAGGCGCGCATCGCGGACGATCTCGGCATTCGTGTGGACGAGGTGCGGGTGATCGACGTCTACACGATTCACGCCGATCTGACGGCTGCCGAATTGGACCTCGTGCGGCGTGAGCTGTTTACGGATCCCATAATTCAGGATTCGTGCATCGACGCCGCGCTTGCGGCGGATTACGATTATCTAATCGAGGTTGGGTTCCGGCCCGGAGTAACGGACAACGTGGGCAAAAGTTCCGTCGAAGGGGCCGCTGACACCTTGGGCCGCGCGCTCGGACCGACGGAGGCAATATTCAAATCCACCCAGTACGCGATCGCGGGCCACGTCAACGCCAAGCAATGCGCGCGCATCGCGCGCGATCTTCTGGCGAACGATCTGATTCAACGTTGGGTCGTGCGGTCAAAAACCGAGATGACGGAATCCGGGCGCGATGGTTTGCTAGGCCTCCCGATTGTGACCGAACGCAGCAGCAGCGAAGTGCAGGCCATCCGGCTTGACATACCCAGCGACGCACTCGTCTCGTTGAGCCGCGATCGGATGCTCGCCCTCGATTTGGGCGAGATGCTGGCAATTCAAACGTATTATCGCAAGCCCGACGTGCGGGAGCGGCGCGCAAGTGACGGGCTGCCGCTCGACCCAACCGATATCGAACTCGAAATCCTGGCGCAGACGTGGTCGGAACACTGCAAGCATAAAATTTTTAACGCGGAAATCGAGTACACGGACGAATCTGGCACGACGCGACTGATAGACGGACTATTCAAAAACTATGTTAAAGCGACTACAGACGAAGTCGCAAAACGTGTCGATTGGCTGGTCAGCGTGTTTCACGACAACGCGGGCATCATCAAATTTGACGAACATTGGAACTTCGCGCTAAAGGCCGAAACCCACAACAGCCCCTCCGCACTCGACCCTTACGGCGGAGCGATCACCGGTATTGTTGGCGTGAACCGCGACGTGCTCGGCGCGGGGATGGGCTGCCGTTGCATATTCAACACGGACGTGTTTTGTTTCGCATCGCCATTTTACGAAGGCGCAATTCCTCCGCGCCTCATGCATCCGCGCCGCGTGTTGCGCGGCGTACACCAGGGCGTGAAGGACGGTGGTAACCAAAGCGGCATTCCCGATCTCAACGGGGCGATCGTGTTTCACGACCGCTTCCTCGGAAAACCCCTCGTGTTTTGCGGGACGGGCGGCCTCATTCCGGCCACGATTGCAGGAAAGCCCAGTCACGAAAAGGCTGCTCGACCCGGCGATTACATCGTCATGTGCGGCGGACGCATCGGCAAAGACGGCATCCACGGGGCGACGTTTTCATCCGAGGAATTGCACGAAGGCTCGCCCGCCACCGCCGTGCAGATTGGCGACGCGATCACGCAAAAGAAGATGGCGGATTTTTTGCTGGAAGCACGCGACCTCGGATTGTTCTCGAACATTACCGATAACGGCGCGGGCGGATTGTCCTCGAGCATTGGCGAAATGGCCAAGGGCCCGGGCGGCGCCGTGATCCATCTCGACCGCGCGCCGCTGAAATATCCCGGCTTGGCTCCCTGGGAGATTTTTCTGTCGGAAGCGCAGGAGCGCATGACGCTCGCCGTCGCACCGGAGAACTTGAATGCGCTCACGGCGCTTGCCAAACGCCGCGAAGTCGAGGCCACCGTCCTCGGCGAGTTCACGGATTCGGGTCTTCTGGAGTGCCGCTATGACGGCGCACTGATCGCCGCGCTCGACATGGATTTTCTCCATGACGGCGTGCCGAAGATGCGGCTCAAGGCGACGTGGTACCCGCCAACACCTCAACCGGAAGTGATTGTCAAAGACAGCGACCTGATTACGGACCTTAAGGGCGTATTGGGCGCGTTGAACGTGTGCAGCAAAGAGAACTTTGTCCGCATGTACGATCATGAAGTGCTTGGCCAAAGCGTGCTCAAGCAGTTCCAGGGCGTTGATCATGACGGGCCGGGAAACGCCGGTGTGATTCGTCCGGCGCCGGGATCAAAGCGCGGCATTGCGGTGTCGTGCGGCATCGCTCCGAAATACAGCGACCTGGACACGTATTGGATGATGGCGTGTGTGATTGACGAGGCGGTGCGCAATCTCATCGCGGTGGGCGCGCGCCTGGGCTCGATCGCGGGGCTGGACAATTTCTGTTGGCCCGACCCGGTCGAGAGCGAGAAAACTCCGGACGGCGCGTACAAGCTTGGACAACTTGTGCGCTGCTGCGAGGCGCTCTACGACTTTTGCACGGCCTACGACATTCCTCTCATCAGCGGTAAAGACAGCATGAAGAACGACTATCGTATCGGCGATACGAAAATTTCGATACCGCCAACTGTTCTGTTCACCGCCGCGGCGATTATCGATGACGTGTCGAAAGTCATCTCGATGGACGTGAAACAACCTGGTGATCTTGTGTATGTCATCGGCGACACCAAGAACGAGATGGGTGGAAGCGAGTACCTTGCGTTGCGCGGACAGCTCGGCGTGAACGTGCCGAAGGTCGATGCGAAGAAAGCCCGCGCGCTCTATGAGGGTTTGTCTCAATCCATTGGGCGTGGCCTCGTGGCGTCGTGCCACGACTGTTCCGACGGAGGGTTGGGAGTTGCGCTCGCCGAATCCGCGTTTGCGGGCGGCTTCGGGATGGACATCGATTTGCGCGCAATACCTGCCGAAAGCGACGTCATCGCCCTGTTCAGCGAATCACAGAGCCGTTTCGTTGTGACCGTGCCAGTATCCAAGGCCGACGCGTTCGTTTCGGAAATGAACGGCATTGCCGTCACGCTGCTTGGCAAAGTGAGCCCACTCGAAGTTTTTCGCATCACGGGCCGCGACGGTGTGCGTGAGGAGGCGAGTCTGTCCGAGTTGAAAGAAGCGTGGCAGCGGACGTTGAGGTGGTAGACGCGCAATGAGCAAGCAAGTTCGTACACTGGTGCTGACTGGTTTTGGAATCAACTGCGACAACGAAACCGCGGACGCGTTCGAGCGAGCCGGCGCCAGCGCAGACCGGGTGCATTTGAATGACATCATTGCCGACCCACGGTGTTTGCAGGAATACAACATTCTCGCCGTGCCCGGCGGCTTTTCGTTTGGCGACGATATAGCCTCCGGGAAAATTCTCGCCAACCGGCTTCGCTACCGGCTGGGCGGACCGTTGTCGTCATTTGTCTCCGATGGTAAACCGTTGATCGGCATCTGCAACGGATTTCAGGTGCTCGCGAAGATGGGCATGTTGCCGATGGTAAATGGCACGTTTCAGCAGGACATTACTTTGACCCACAACGATTCGGGCCGCTTCGAGAATCGTTGGGTGCATTTGACGACCGTGCCTGGCACGAAATGTATTTGGACGAAGGGTTTGGAACGCCTGGAACTACCGGTGCGCCACGGCGAAGGCAAATTCATCCCCGCGAACGCAGACGTGATGGAGACAATGCGAGACGGCGGTATGCTCGCGTTGCGCTATTGCCTGCACGATGGAGAAGCGGCGCGCGGAGATTACCCGGCAAACCCGAATGGGTCTATTGACGATATTGCGGGCATCTGCGATCCCACTGGGCTCGTGTTTGGACTGATGCCGCATCCCGAGGGGTATACGGAACGCACGCAGCATCCGCGGTGGACTCGCGAAAAACTGCCCGAAGAAGGTTTGGGATTGCGGATATTTCGCAACGCCGTCGAATATTGCGAGGGCATGCGGCGGTGATTGGCGGATCCGCGTTGCGCGTGAAAAAGTCGAATCCGGTAGCGCGTCGGACTACGATGGTGATCATGCAACGATCAGAGCACGATCCTCACGCGGCGGGGCGCTGAGCCGCCCGTGATCGCCGTCTACATCTTTAGCCTTTTCAGTGCCGCGGGCCTTACGGGATTGTTTGTCCGGCAGGCATTGGGGGAACAGGGCTACGTGCCGGGGTTTACCGCAGGCCTCATGCTTGCAGGAGGAACCGCGGCGGCATTCGCAGGTTTCCAACTTCTATACGTCGCGCTCGTGCGCAGCGCGTGGCCGACACGCACCAACGCCCCGCTCCTGTTCGAATGCCTGTCTCACGGCGCGGCGCTCCTTTTTATTCCGTATTTGTTGCGGATGGACGTGCCGTGGCCGCACCCCGTATTGAAGACGGTCGAAGGCCTGGTTTTCGCGGGTTTATTTTTACTCGTCCATGGCTTGCTAAAACTATTCGCGTTTTATGCAATTCTCCGCAGTGCGCCGGGGACACGGGCGTGGAGCATCATTTGGGCAGCGGTATCGGTTGTGTGCCTGCTCGGCGGATACACCATGTTCACGATCTGGCTTGGCAGCATCGAAAGAGCGAGGCCGCGCGCCCCTGAAGCGCTAAACGATTTCCGGATAGGCACGACCTACGTTCGCGCGCGGGCCATGCCGGAAGGGTCTGTTCTCGCGGTGGATGTTTCGGCGCCATTGGGTCATTGCCTTACGTTCGGATGCGCGATTCCGCCGGATGCCCCAGAAGAGGAGCCACTCGAACTCGCGTATCTCACGGTGGAAATGCGGGGTGAAACGACGACGAAATTCACGGGATCGGTCGAACTACAGGCCTCGGGCTGGTCTCACTTGCGCGTGCCGGCCGATCAATTGCCGCGAAAGCTCGGCTCGTGCTCCGTCCGGTGGTCATCGGAGAAGGAAACCAAATGGCGCTCCGCCGTGGGCGTGTTGCCGATCCTGTCGTCAGATCGCACCCTGCTGATCTCCGGGCCCGTTGCCCATGAGACGCGCACGGCCGAAACGACCCCGAACATTGTCATGATTGTCATTGACGGTTTGGGCGCAGACCGTGTGGCAAGTATGGGATATACGCGGGCAACCACGCCGAATATCGATCGCATATCGCAATCGGCGCAGGTGTTCCCATTTACTTACACGCCAGCACCGGAACCCGCGGCCGCGTGCATGACGCTGTTGACGGGTTTGTCTCCGCTAAGGCATGGATACCTCGGTACGCAACGAGGACCGTTGCCGGCCGAGTATACATCGATCGCGGAGGCAGTGCGGACACAGAAGTACGCATCGGCAGCCTTTACCGAAGGTGAGCATTGGGGTGATCTGACGTATGGAAGCGGGTTCGAGCGCGGCTTCGACGCATTCGACGATGGATACATGGCCGAAACCCCGCCCATCATTGATGTGCCAATCGCAGGGGCCACGGCGGCGTCCCAGTCGCTGCCACCCGCTGGGTCGCAGTTGACTTTGCAAAAGGCGCGCGCGTGGATCGAAGCGCACGCCGATGTAAAGTTCATGGTGTTTGTGCGTTTGGGCGAGCTGCAAGACGCGCAAGTGCGAGAACGTCATGGCAATGTTTTCATACCTGATCCCGCAACCGCGACGCCGAGCACGGTCTACGATTCGATCATCCATTATCTGGACCGGAATATCGGCGACACATTGAACGCGCTTCCACCAGGAAAGAGAACGTGTGTCGTAATCACGTCAACGCGCGGCGCGTTTGTTCAGGGGACGGATCCGCTGATGGATTGGAACCTGCGCGTGCCGCTCGTGTTTCTCGCGCCAGGCACACAACCCTCGAAACGAAAAGAACTCACGGCACTCGAGGACGTGCCCGCGACGCTAGCGAAGATCGCTGGCGTTTCCCTGAGTCCATATGCAAGCACCGCCGATATCCTTGGCGTAGGAGTTTCGCGGGAGCCGATTTCTCTTAGCGGGAATCCCCTAATGATGACTATTCGCGACAACCGCATGCGGCTGGTCTGGTCGACCCAACGAACGCCGTTCACGATGGTTTCCACTGGTCTTCCGGCGGGCCCAGCCTTATACGACCTCAACCACGTGCGGCCTGGCCGGCCCATGCAGGATATTTCAGATCGAAATCCTGAAACGGTCCGGCGCTGGATGGAAAAACTCGAACAGTATCTCGCCATGCAGAGTGAAGGCTGGCAAAGAACGCCGGCGCCATAACGCTCGATTCGACCTTACACTTCAGATAGTTGAACTTCCCGCTTTTCCGAAAGCGATTTCATTGTCGCGGCCATGACCTGAATCGGTTCGAGCAATTGTTCCGGCGTCAATGGCCATTTTCCGGTCCGCAAGGTCTCCATGATCACTTTCATGCCTTCGTAATAGGAGGTCGAGCTGTCAACCGCGTGGGTCGAATATCCCTTTGAGCCATACATCGTGAGATGAAAAACATACGCCGCCTTGTATAGAAAATGCAGCGTAACGATGGGTCCGGTCTTGAATCGGCAAACTGCCATGACATTCTTGTTGTGTTCGGTCGCCGTCACGCTCGTGACGCCATATCCCCAGGCCGCGAGCATTAGTTCTACCGCATGAATCCCGTAGAAAATCAGACCGTCGTATTCGCTGTCGATTTCCGCCGGACCAGTGCTCAGACCAGAGACCGGTGTTTCTACCGCGCCCTTTAGCGACGCAATCCATTCCACGGTGGGCACGCAATAGCGGAGGGTGGAGAATGACGTCAGTCCCACCTTCGCGGTAAGCGCGGTGTCGATCAGTTCGCGCGCGTCAGCCACCGAATTCGTGAACGGTTTGTCGACAAACGCGGGCAGACCCGCCTTGATAAACGGCAAGGTTTCGCTCTTGTGCTTGCTCGCATGCCGCCATACGCATAACACGCCATCCACATTTCCGAGCATGTCTTCACTTCGGGTAACAATATTCGGAATCTGGCAGCTCGTGGCGACTTCCTGCGTGCGCGCCGGGTCCGTGCCGTAGATGTGCGTGACACGCACGTCCTCTATGCGCGGACCATCGCCTTCGATATTCACCAGGCGGGAGAACGCCTCCGCGTGACTATTGTCGGAACCGATAATGCCGAGTCGAAACACAGTGAAATACTCCAGGTGGTTGGACTGCCTGAAACAGAATCGCCGCCACGTAGCGAACGTGGCGGCGAAGGACCTGCGATTATTTTATGCGCGCCGATCACGAGAGGTGCGTTGAAAACATCATAACGCCGAATTCCGGTCCGGCGAAATCCACTACGCCTTCGCCTTTGCTTTCGGCTTGGCCTTTGTCTTGGTTTTGGCCTTGCTTTTAGCACTGGACTTCTTTGCCGCCGCCTTCTTTTTGTCCGGGACGTTGGAAACAACGGTGTAGAACTGCTTGCTTGCCTCGAGCATGTGGCCGAGGCTCTTCTTCATCTCGTCGGACAGATCGAGTCCGGCGCGTTGGGCGCGTTCAAGGAATTTTTCCCAATCCTTGTGCTCCCACTTGCCTTTCTGTTGGGTGACAAAATCGCCGGCCATTTTCAACATGTGCTGTACTGGATTCTGCTTCGTCATCGTTTTGGTCTCCTCTCCCGGAATTCGCCCCCAGTGCGGGTTCCCGCTCGGGCGCATTGAGCATAGCGCAGGTACCGGCCCTTTTCAATGACAATGCACGTGATAGAATCCTCACATGCGAAAAGCATTCCGGAAAATTCGCGCGGGTTGGAACCGAACCGACACGACAGTCGCCGTGTGCAACGTGGTTTCGTTCGCCGTCTTTATTCTGAACTGCCGAATCGAATCTGTATGGGTGTGCATGTTTGCGTCGGCCATTCCGCTAGCGCTCCAGCTTGTGCGGGCATCGCGCGTTAATGACTCGCTCCGGCCCGCGCTGGCGTTTGGCGCGATCATCGGGGCGGCGTGGCCACTGGGCGAAGGGCTTGTGACGTGGTCCGTGGGTTGGTGGGGTGAATACCTCGCGCCGGGGCCAACAGTTTGGCACACCCCCGTGTATTGCATGCTGATAGGTTGGCTGGCCTCGACCCATATCTTTTATGTGAGCCGTCGCACGGCCGAACTTGGATTCGATGGGCGCGCGACAATCGCGAACACATTCTTGACCGCGGCATTGCTGGGCATCATTGGGGAAAACCTGTTTGTCGGCGCGCGCATGTGGGTGTACCACGCGTCGGACCTGGATTGGTTTTACGTCCCGGCGTTCGTACCGGTTGCCTACGGCATTGGGTATGGCATATTGCCGCTCGTAAAACGCTGGCGCGTTGTACACGCATCCGCGGCGGTCTGCGCGACGCTACTCGTTGTGAGTGTCGGACTCGGGTTCGCCGTTGGGTTCTTTCCCCGGTAAGACACCTGGCAGGATGTGCATTGGCAACGCGACGCCGCGAATGGAGACCAGGACTTCGCCGGGCATTTGGTCCACGATGCGAATGAAAACTTCCGGCGTTTCTTGCCCGGCAAGAGAAGGCTGCGTGGTGATTTCCTCGCCGTCCATCAACTTCTCTCCGTTGCGAAAGAAACGGAACGGCGTCGCGCGCCCGGTTGTCTTGATCAGCACTTCGCCGCGGGTTTCCGACCAGTTTTTGATGAGCAGGGTTTGGCGTTCGGGCGTGTCCGCATGAACGGGTAGCAACGGCAGATGCGGAATTCGCCGGCTGAATGGCGTGTCGTATGCGATGGATTCCGACAGGCACACCGGCGCGCCGCCAGAATACTGGTAGTCTGGAAGAATGCCGAGGGTTGCATTGCCCGCGATGGCATACTCCTTTTCCGCGGCCGTCTGAAACGCCTGGACCTGCTCTCCCGCTTCATGCCACGCGCGCATCGACCGCCATTGCATTGCAAAAAAGACGACGACGAGCATCGTAGTAAGGCTGATCATCGGCAATCGCCACTTTGGATTGTCCATAATGCGGAACACGACGATGATCAGCGCGAGTACAAAAAAGACATTGGCCAGGAGTAGGCGTCCGCCTCCTACCATGTGAATCCAATCCACATCGGACCGATCCCCCACCGCGCTAACCATCACCATTGATGCAATCGCCCAGACAAACAACGGCCTTTGAATCTTCCGATGCATCAGCCACACGACACCAATGACCGCGCCCGCCGCGACCAACCCGAGCCAGGGTCTCGTGTGAAACGCTTCGAGCGTTTCGGGCAGGAAGCCGATTGGGTACATCACAAGGTATGCAGCGCCAAATTTGTTGACGACCTCGAAACCCGCGAACCAACAGAGGAGCACGATGCAGCAGGCAACTCCGATGATGGCCGGGGCTACGGCGGGGTGGCTACGCCAGCGAACTGCGAATCCATACGTGATGACCGGAAAGAGTATGAATCCAAATTCAGGGAACGCAAAAAGAAAACCGGCTAACATGACGGCCGCGATCATTCCGCGAAGTGGTGTCGGCTTATCAGCGTAGATGACCACTGCCAACAGTACGCAGAGCGCGGCGAGACAGGGGACCAAATCCGCCGCTCCGCTGAGGTTCAGCATGGATTCGCTGTGGACCGGATTGGCCATGAAAATGCAGGCGGCGAGTGTTCCAAACCACCACATGCCTTTGACGCTGATATTGACGAAATGAAAGATGAGCAGCATACAGGCGTACATCAGCGCCATATTCACAAGGTGGTAGCCGACAGGATTCGCGCCAAACCATTCGACTTCCAACTCGAACAGTTGCCGGGCCAAAATGGGCAATTCCGCGCCCTGTCCCGCCAGCATGGCGAAATCCCTTCCCAAGGGATAAGTCCATAGCCCCCATGCATATACGAGGACAAGATAAAACAACATGGCCACGGCGTCATACGCGGTTTTATGGCGCAGGCGAAGGGCAACGATTCTTCCGGGTGGTGCGAGGGGTTCGGCCATGGCGGAGCAGTTTAGCCAGTGCGGGGCGTGCAGGTCAACGATTGTGTAAACCTATGCGCGGTTAGCCGCGTCTAAGGGTACGGATTGTGCTTTTTGGGGCGGGCTAGAAACCTCCCGACCGGTAGTTAGGTAAGGTTTGCGCTATCAAATCCTGTCGAGTATCCTGTCTCGTGGTGGCATGAAGTCCCAAGTGGAATCTGGCTGAGGAGCAAGAAAGTTATGCGGACATTTAGAACGCGGGTGCTTGGATTGGCAATAGCGGCCATCTGCGCGGCAGGAGTGCCAAGTTCATTCGCAGAAGAAAAAACGGGTGACCCTGTTTCGCTTCCGGCTGTGGCGAAAAACTTCCGGCTCGAAGACCACACCGGCGCGTCGCACGAGCTGTATCAAATGAAAGATACAAAAGCGATCGTGCTCTTTTATCAAGGCAACGGTTGCCCCATCGTACGCAAATCAGTGCCGGAGATAAAAGCCATTCGCGATGAGTTCAAACCCAAGGGCGTCGAATTCTTCTTGATCAACGCCAATCTCCTTGATGACAAGGCCAGCGTCGAGGCTGAAGCAAAAGAATTCCTGATCGACATTCCTATTTTGCTCGACGCGGCGCAACTCGTGACGCAGGACCTGGGAACGAAGCGCACGGCCGAAGCAATTGTCATTGTGCAGGGTAGCTGGAAGATCGCCTATCGCGGCGCTATCGACGATCGCCTGGATTACGGGGCCGAACGGCCAAAGGCGGGCAAGACCTGGTTGCGTGACGCCCTGAATGCGGTGCTTGAAGGAAAGGATCCCGAAACCACTGCGTCTGAAACGAAGGGGTGTCTCATCGATCTGAAAGAGCAACCCAAGAAGATTTCATACGCAAAACACATCGCGCCGTTGCTTTCCGAGAAGTGCGCATCGTGCCACGTGGAAGGCCACATTGGTCCGTTCGCAATGGACAGCTACGAAAACGTCGCGGGACGCCGCAAGATGATTCGGGAAGTGCTCATGACCAAACGCATGCCGCCGTGGCACGCGGACCCGCATTACGGCGAATTCAAAAATGATGCCTCTCTTACCCAAGAGGAAATACGCACGATGGTCGCGTGGCTCGACGCGGAAGCGCCGCGCGGCGAAGGCAAAGACCCGCTGTTGAAGTTTGCGGTGGATGATGCGGAACCCATTTGGCCGTTGGGCACGCCCGACATCATCATACCGATGCCGGAGCCGGTACACGTTCCGGCAGACGGCGTGCTCGATTACGTCTACATGCGCGTGCCGTACACCGGCGACGAAGACTTGTGGGTTGAAGCGTCCGACGTGCTTCCAACCGATCGGTCAGTATTGCACCATGGCCTAGTGTTTATCCGGTATCCGAAGCATTTGCAACACCTCGAACCAGACATGGAAGGCGGGCTGAACGGTTTTTTTGCCGGTTACGTGCCCGGGATGTTGGTCCAGCCGTATCCAAAGGGGACCGGGAAGTGGGTGCCCAAGGGTTCGGAGTTCGTGTTCCAGATGCATTACACGACGACAGGGCGCGCCGCAACTGATCAGGCGCAATTGGGTCTGTACGTTTCCAAGAAGAAACCGCCCCGGGAATTCTTCACGCGCGCGGCAACGACAACCGACTTCGAAATTGCCCCGAATGACAAGCATAGCCCGGCGGACGCACGGTATAAATTCAACCGCGACGTGGTTCTGTATGAGATGTGTCCGCATATGCACTTTCGCGGCAGCGAAGTGAACTATGTTGTGAAGTATCCGGATGGAAAGCGCGAGACCATCCTGAACGTTCCGAACTACGATTTTAACTGGCAGACCATGTACCGGTTCGATGAACCCAAGAAGCTGCCGGCGGGAAGCGAAATTCTGGTAACGGGCGCGTTCGATAATTCCGGTAATAATCCGCAAAATCCCGATCCATCGAAGTGGGTGTATTTTGGCGAGCAGAGCTGGGAAGAAATGTTCGTTGGGTATATCGGTTATGTCAATGCCACCGCTGATCCGGAGACAAAAACCGTTACCGCGGCGCTGACGAATTTTGGCAAGCCGATCACCGAGGCAAGCATTTTGAATTCGTACTGGAAAATTGGACGGTGGCGTTTGAACTTCCAGGAGAATGGCGTGTTGCAGGTTGGCCGGTCGTTCAAGGGCACCTGGAAATTCGACGGGGACAAAATTCACCTGAAAGTTGCGGGTGATGAGTTTGATCTCGAAATCAAAGACGATACGCTGCTGTCCGAAGACGGCCCGCTCGAGTACATGCCGGACGGAACCGAAAAACAACCGGACGCACGGCAAAAGGTGACCTCGAACCAGTAGGCCAGCATTTCAAAAAACAGAATGGCCCCGTATCGCATTTCCGCGGTACGGGGCCCTTTTTTATACCGGTTCGGTATAGATACGTTGCGGTCCGGCAAATGGATCGTAGACCGTAATACCGTCCTGGCCAAAACATGCCGTGACCGGCGCACCCTTGCCCTGCTCCGTATACTTAAAATTCCGCCTGCACACTTCACGCGCGGCGTGGACTATTAGCACCGAAAGCCTGCCTTCTTCCGCGTCGGGATACGTTCCCTTGATTTCTTCGAGCGTTTTGCCAAGAAACTTCATCTCCGCAACTTTCTCAATACAAACGACGAGGCTGTCGACACCATAGCCGACGTAGGCCAGTGAACCGTCCTCGCGTTTCACGTCGCGCGTAAAATGGGTGTTGCGCGTCTGCACCCCCACGCCGCTCTCGGTATAGCGAAGTCCGCGATATTGTGAGTCTGATTCAATCACGCCGTGCGTGCCGAACAGCTCGTTCTGCTGATTCACGGGCGCCTCAAATTCGTTTGGCAGTATCCACGAGTTGATGAAATCGATGCTCATGCCGTTGTCGAACGTGACTTTTACCTGCACGGCGTCGAATGCGTCCATTCCGTATTCCGCGCGAAGCTTCACCTTCTGGCCAACGGCATGGAGGCTTACGGGCTTCACGTTGAAATAGGCGATATAGAGATCGGTCCAATGGCACCCGACATAGCTGAAAGGGTCGCTCTGCTCGGCCCACTTCCGGAAGACTTTGGTCGAAATATCCAGGGGTTCTTCGAGGACCGCGCGGCCATACAGAGGAGCGCCGATACGCTTGGCGAGATCATCGCGAATGCGGAGATGGTCAGGGTCATAGCGTTTGTGCATATCGACGCCAACAAGCCGGCCTGCCTTGCGAGACGCCGCGATGATGGTGTCGGCTTCGTTTGCGTCGAGGGTTAGCGGCTTCTCCGCAATGACGTGAACGCCGCGCTCGAGCGCGGCAAGGATAGGCGCTGCGTGCAGGTGGTCGGGAGTGGCGACGGCGAGCACGTCGAGATCGGGAAAATCATCGAGTAAAGCGGT
>JAWXCN010000214.1:0-19565 GCA_034408725.1 Candidatus Hydrogenedentota bacterium | reverse complement strand
CGCGCTCGAGCGCGGCGACAATATGACGATGAACATATCGAACGGTACGGGCACGACGGTGAACGAGATATTTGACGCGCTTAAAGAGGTGCTCTACTTTTCGCAAGAGGCAATCCGGAAACCTTTACGTGCGGGTGAGGTCCATGCGATCACCTGCGACAATACGCTCGCGAAAAAGACGCTCGGCTGGTCGCCGGAGGTTGGGTTGCAGGAAGGCCTTGAAGCGACGATAGCGCAGATGCGTGGCTGAGGTTTCGCGGCAATACGTGTTTACAGTCAGGATGGCGACCTTACGGCATCGTTTCGCACAAGGATTCGTGGCTACTCGTAATGGGTAAACATTCGAACGATTTTCACGGTGCGTTCGTCGTCCAATATCTGATACACGAGGCGATGCTGGTCATTGATACGTCGTGAGTATGCTCCAGACAAATCGCCGACCAATTTTTCGTACTGCGGCGGATTTTGATAGGGATTTGTTTCCAAGATTTTTAGCAGTCGATTGACTTTGTCTTGAAGTCCAATACGTGCGAGCTTTTTGGCGTTTATTGGCCTGCTTTGTGAAAACACAACGCCACTTCACCAATTGGGCTCCGAATCACAATCTTCAATTGGTGTCGATAGGCCTTCGCGAATGGAATCTCGCATACCAGGAATGGAAACAAGAAACAAAGTTTCTTGCATTGCTCGCCAATCATCCTCACTAACAAGCACGGCGCGAGACGATGCTGCCGCCACTTGTACCGGCTCATGGCTCGCCGCAACTTCCGCGATCACCCGGTCCAAATCTTGTTTTAGCTCATCGGCATTTACAGTTTTCATGATGAGAGTATAACTAATTCGACCCGGTTCATGGCGACTCCATTAAAAACGATGACAGCGCGTGGTAATAGATGTTGTATGTCTCGACTTGCGGCATGTGGCCGGCCTCCTGAATTTCCACGAGTTTTGCGCCGGGAATTGCGCGTGCCGTTTTCTTGCCGAGTTCTCCGTAGTCGCCGAGCGTTGCGGCGACGGCAGGCGGGGCGAAGGCCTTGCCGATAGCTGTCCGATCTCGTGTGCCGATGATCAGGAGCGTGGGCGCGCGCACTTTTGAAAACTCGTACACGACGGGTTGCGTCACGATCATGTCGTATACGAGTGCCGAGCACCAGGCTACGCGCGGGTAATCCGAATGCCGGGTCCAACCCGCGGGCGCGTCGATCAGGGAATTGTATTCGGACTTCCAGACGCCGCCGAAATAGTTCTGCTCCTGATATGCGCGAATGCTCTCCGGTGTCGCACGCAATTCATCGGCAAACCATGCATCGACTGATTTGTATGGGACGCCAATCCTGTAGTCTTCGAGGCCAATTGGATTCACGAGGACCAACCGGTCAGTCGTGTCGGGATACATCAATGCGAACCGGGTGGCCAGCATGCCTCCCATCGAATGCCCGACTACCGACACGCGCGATACGCCGAGCGCCGTTAGCAGGTTGTGCGAGTTTTCCGCGAGTTGATGGAAGCTGAATTGGTAGTGATGGGGTTTCGAGGATTTTCCAAACCCGATTTGGTCCGGCGCGATGACCCTGAATCCGCCGGCCGCCAGATCGCGAATGGTCCGCTCCCAATACGCGGCGTTAAAATTCTTGCCATGCAGCAGCAATACGGTCTTCCCGTTCGCGGAGTTCGGAACTACTTCGAGATAGGCCATTTTCAAGCCTTCGCCCTGTGACACGATATTATGGAACGTTACCGGATATGGATATGGATAGGTGGTGAGTTCCGCGTCGTAGGGTGAACCTGGCGGTTGAGCGGCGACTTCAATGCCGGTAAACGCGGATAACAGAAAGAGGAACAAGATGTTTCGCATGCTGGCGCCTTTCACGAGGAACAGATATCCCTCAAAGAATGAAACGACCCGTCACCCGTGAATGTTCCTGATATTCGAATTGCAAACTACGCTGGTCCGGATGAAGCTTGATCCGTTGCCGTGGCGACGACTCCCGAAAGGCGTTTCACGCGGGCCTCCATCGTTTCGGCGATGGATATCCAACCCGCGCGATCATTCGCGACCTCGTTGAATGTCACTGGCTCGCCCACATGCAGCGTGACCCGCTTGAGCCGCGGGAGCTTCCATTCCGGCCGCAGCGCCTCGAAACAGCCTTCCAGATAACAGGGCACGACCGCGACTGCAGTCTCCGCCACCAACGCGCCCAATCCGGGACGAAACCGCGTCATGGCTCCAGTGCGGCTTCGCGTTCCTTCCGGAAAGAGGATATACGCGCAGGGTTCGGAGACGAGCCTTTCGCGCAACTCCTGCAAATCGCGCGGGCCGCATTTCTTTCTCCACATTGGCAACGCGTTCAACATCATCGCCGCAAATGACGCAGTCATGGGCGAATCGAAAAACACGTCGCCCGCGGCGATGGGGAAGGTTTGGTCGCGGTGCCGCCAGGGCACCCTGCTTGCGAGCACGAGCGCATCCAGATGGCTGGAATGGTTCGCAACGAGTACAAACGGAAGCGTGGCGGGAATGTGATGCTCCCCGCGCACGGAGAGCCGGTGCCAGAGTTTCAGGTACACCTTCACGCAGGTCCAAAACGCAAGATGGAACGCCGTGGCGATCAACCCGTTTTCGCGCTGCAAACTGCGCAGGCTTTTATTCAGCGGCATTCCAAGATCGCGGGCCGGTTTAAGGTTCCACTTCTGCATCGCTCAGCCCCCCGAAATAATGCGCCGCGCCTGTTCGGGTCCTATGCCTACAAAATAATTCACGTAATGAAAAACGGCCGGCGCAACGAGAATGATGCTGTCGAAGCGGTCGAGGAATCCGCCGTGACCGGGAATGGTGACGCCCATGTCCTTGATTCCCAAATCACGTTTGATCGAGGACATCATGAGATCGCCAAACTGTCCGCCAATGCTGATGAGAATGCCGAGGGTGAGCAGATGATGCCAGGATGCCAAGACCGTGCCCGCGAACACGAAACTGCCCAGTGCGCAAACCAGTAGCGTCGTGAAAAGCAATGCGCCGAGCGCGCCTCCGAGCGTTTTGTTTGGGCTGGTATTGGGCGCGAGTTTCCGGCGGCCGATGGTTTTACCGGAGATATAGGCGAAGACGTCGTTCATCTCGACGCATAGCAAGATCAGGATGAGGTAGCCCCTGTAGTGTGGATCGTTGGCGAAGAAACCGAGATGCCCGAACGAGCTTCCGAACAGGACGAAAGCGAGCACGCCGAGCGCGACGCGTTCGATATAGCCTTTGGGCTGATCTTGGAGGATCGCTGCGGCCGCGATGATGCTGATGGTGATCGGCGTCAGCGCAACGAAGAACGCGTACCAGTTGTCGATTACCGCGAAGGTGATGGCGAGAATACCGGCCGCAACGAGCAGACTGATCAGTTTTTCCCGGAACAAGCCGACAGCACGGGCGAATTCACGATAGCAGACGAGACTGAGCACGCCAACGCCGAGTATCGTCCACGCGGCCCCGGCAAGAATTGGAAGGAGTAAGAGCGGCGTGAGCACCAGCCACGAGTAATAGCGCAGCATCAGTTCGCGCCTGTGAATATTCGAGACTTTACCGGTCATGACCAACAACCAAATGAGGAGCGGCGTAATAATCAGGAGTAGGAGTATGGCGCCAGACACCGCGGCCACCACCGGGAGATCGAAAGCACGGCTGTAACCGAAGAGGCGCGCGCGCGTGTCACCGTTCATCTGGAATGCTTTCGAAGGTAGGAACCTGCGCGCGCTAATCGGCGCAACGCGGTGAACGCGCCGCCGGCCGCTATGATTGCAAGTGCCGCGGCGGGAATACCCCAGCCGCGCCATTCGGGCAACCACGTGTCGGGCGCGAACCCGCAACCTAGCGCGGTGAAGGTGACTATCGCCATACGATGTTGTTTTGCCATAGGTCCGCAGAAATCGTTGGGCGCGCCGGCTGCCTTGCCAGTCGCGCGTACGTATGCGACGAAGAGTGCGACACACGCGGCAACAAACCCGAGCACAACGCTTCCGCCGAGGGCGTAGCCGAGACCAATAAAGATGGCCGAGTCGGAAATCCGATCTGGAACTTCGTTGTATAACTCGCCGACAGGCGAGGCTTCGCCACGCTGTATCGCGACCATGCCGTCGAACATGTTTGCCAACAGGCGCAGTTGCGCGAACGCCGCGCCCGCAAGCCAAAACGCGCGCGCGTATTCGGGAAGAGTGCTTGTCGCGGCCAACGCGATTCCTGATGCGATACCGCAGATCATACCGCCGACGGAGATGGCATTCGCGGAGATGCCACTTTTCGACAGCAAGTCAGCCGTGCGCTGTGACAGCGCCCAATTGCGTGACGCGATGGGGCGCCGGTCTATCTGCTCGTTGCCTTCGCCCATTTGCCTATTTTCCCATCAGGTACATACCCGCCACGAGGCACAAAAAGCCCCCGGCGTGCACGGGCCTTATGGGTGTGTTGTAAACCCACCAACTAAGAATCATCGCCCACACAAAAGTCGTTGCGTACAGTGGATACAGGACAGTCAAACTTCCACCGCGCTTGAACGCTGCCACGAACAAAACCATCACGCTGATGTAGCATGCGACGCCGCCGATCAGCCGGGGATTCGCGATGTATGACATTGCCGGGCCTGTCGCGCGGTCTGCGCCCGATTTGTACAGCAACTGCCCGAGCGCGCCGAGAAAGGCAGCAAATAGAAAGCATGTCATTGAACTCACTGGCGTCGGCATCATCGAACTCCGTTCCCCAGTTCGTAGCGCGGAGCGCAACCGTACTGGATTGCAGCGGCCATAGTCTACCCAGCGCCGGACGCACAATCGTGCCCGGGAAAATGCTACGATACAGGGCATCGAAACGAATGCCCAATACGACCGGAAAGGATGGTCCATTGCAACGAACAAACTATCAACGCGACAAACGTCTGAAGGACCTGGAAAAGAAACGCAAAAAAGAAGAAAAGAAGTTGAAAAAATTGGAGAAAAAGGGGTTGTCGCCGGACGGAACAACAGAGCAACCCCAGGAAGGCGGCGAATCCGCAACGCCGCCCGCGCAGGAATAATCCATGACGCCGGCTTGCCTTGGCGCGCGATGGTAGCTTTCCTGTTTGTCGCACTCGCGGCGCAGGCGGTCGGGCCGGCGCAGCTTGCGTTTCCGGGCGCGGAAGGCTACGGGCGGTTTGCGTTGGGCGGGCGGGGCGGTGATGTCTATCATGTTACGAACCTGGACGATACCGGTCCGGGATCGTTGCGCGATGGCGTGGATTCGGCGAACGGTCCGCGCACGATTATGTTTGACATGTCAGGCACAATCGCGCTGAAATCCCCGTTGCGAATTGAGAAACCGTATCTCACGATTGCCGGTCAGTCGGCGCCGGGTGACGGCATCACGATCCGCGACTACAATCTCCATATTCGGAAGACGTCGCATATCATCGTGCGCTATTTGCGCGTACGACTGGGTGACGAAAACAAGAAGGGTGATGACGCGCCGGATTGCATTACCGCGGACTATTGCGACAACCTCATTCTCGATCACGTTTCGGCGAGTTGGTCCATAGACGGAATACACGATACGCGCGGCTGCATGAACTACACGTTGCAATGGAGCATATTAAGCGAGGCGCTTCACAACAGCATTCATCCCGACGGTGGGCATGCGATGTGCGCATCGTTCCGCGCGCCGCTGAGCAACATGACGGTGCACCACAACCTGTTCGCAACGAGCCGCGACCGCCACCCCACCATTGGCGGGTCCGTGCAAGACCCGCAATGGATCATCGATTTTCGCAACAACGTGATTTATAACTGGCGTGGCGCAGCAAACGTTTGCGATAACCAGGTCAATCTGGTGAACAATTATTTCCGCCCCGGACCGGAAACCGATCCGGCGCGCGGGCCTGTCGCCATGAAGGCCAACCTGCCTGACAAGGCGCACGGACACATGAGCGGAAATGTGTTCGAAGGCAACGATGGCTGGACAGCGGACAACTATTCCGCAATGGATTTTGTGACCTGGCTCACGCGGCCGGGTACGGGCTACAAATACGCGGGTACTGTCGATGACTGGAAAGTTACCGCCCCTTATGACCTCGGCGCCAACATGCCGGAGACGCAGCCCGCGAACGACGCGTACGACCTCGTGTTGCGGGGGGCGGGCGCGTCGCACAAGCGCGATGCGGTTGATGATCGCGTGATTGAAGCCGTGCGCAACAGGACAGGCTCGCTGCTGGACTCGCAGGATGATGCAGGTGGCTGGCCCGTGCTTGCATCCGCCGCTACGCCGGTGGACACCGACCAAGACGGAATGCCGGACGCGTGGGAAGTGTCGAGCAATCTCGATCCAAAGAATCCCGATGACCGGAACGTTATTTCTGGTGGCTATACAAACCTTGAGAATTATCTGAACAGCCTTTGCGCTGCTCCGTAGTTTTTTGCGCGCGGTGGCGCTTATGAAAGTCGCGCGCGAAATACGAAATCCGGCATACTGACCGGGCGACACACCGGCGGGCTTCGATGGTGGGCCATTAAAGTTTGCCGTGTGATAAAACGGGAACCTCAACATGTCCAATCGATTGTTTGCGCCTTTCGTAGCTCTCGCTCTTGTTGGCGGCGGTGTCACGGCGCCGGCATACGCCGCCGATGCGCCCATACCATTGCGCGCGCTGCTGGTTATTGGCGGATGCTGCCACGATTACTCCGCGCAGAAGGACTTGCTTGAGGCAGGAATCGAGGAGCGCGCGAATATAGACGTGGACGTTATTTTTTCAGATGACAAAAGCACCGCCCCGCCGCTGCCGATTTATGGAAATCCCAAGTACGCGGACGGCTATGACGTAGTCATCCACGACGAATGTTCTTCGGACATCAAGGACCGCGCGGTTGTCGAAGGCGTGCTTGCGCCGCATCGCGCTGGAATTCCCGCGGTAAACCTGCATTGCGCGATGCACAGTTATCGAACCGCCGCGGACGTCAAGGTGGCGACACAACCCGGTACCGGCGAATCGCTTTGGTTTGATTTCCTTGGCGTTCAGTCCGCCGGACACGGCCCGCAGAAGCCGATTGCGATCGTGTTCCAAGACAAGTCGCACCCGGCGGTGGCGGGACTGTCGAATTGGACGACGATCAAGGAAGAGCTGTACAACAACATCGTCGTGCGCGATGGGGTGACAGTGCTGGCGCGTGGAAGCCAGGAACCGAACGATCGGCCAAACTTCACCGAGGCCGCGGTGGTCTGGACAAATGAGTACGGCGATAAAAAGGCCCGCGTTTTTTCGACGACCATCGGACACAATAATGAAACGGTGGAAGATGAACGGTACCTTGATCTGGTCACGCGAGGGGTGTTGTGGGCCTGCGGGAAACTCCAGGATTCCGGACTAGCCGAGGACGGATTCGGCCCGTTGCCGCGTTAAGAGGTACGTCCCACCGCGCGACGCACTTCGTCAATCAGGTCGTCCGCGGCGCGGTATTTCGGCACGTATCCGACTGCGCCGAGCGACATCGCGGTACTCTTATAGTCCTCGGGCGGGTGGATTGTGAGCATGAGCACAGGCAATTCCGGCAATTCTTGCTTCAACTCCCGAAGGACGTCGAGACCATTTTTGCCAGGCATCGTAATATCGAGAAGAACCAGATCGAAATGCTGTGCGCGCGCTTTTTCGAGTACGCTCATGCCGTCGCAGGCTTCATCCACCGCGCGAATATCGGGTGTCTGACCGACGAGCCTGATGATACTTTCCCGCATCGATCGATTGTCATCGGCTATTAGAAGCCGAATTGGTGCAGCTGTCATCGGCCTATTACTCCTGTTGCGGCTAAACACTATACAACGCCAAATCATTCCGCATGACCAGGAAATAACGCAAGCTACTGGATTTCGTTCGTCGAAGGAGGACAAAGATGCAAAAACTACGGGTAGCCCATCAAATTAGACATAGAGAACGCTGACATCCTACCCGTCGCGATTCTCCGTTGATCAATTTTGCAGGTTTTTGAAGGTCACCGACCAACCCACTTTCTCGACGGGCGCGCCATCGATTTCCGCATAGGGATGGATGAACTTGTTCAACGGCGGTCCGGCCTGCTTTGGAACGAGTATCACGTCGCGGCCATGCGTGAACTTGAGCAGATCGGCAGATTGCGACCCGAAATTGTATTCGCGAAGTTCGGGATGCTTGTCCGCTTCGGAGGCATCCAGCGGAATCCACCCAACGCCTTCGACGTAGAACCTCGCCCAGCAAAGATGATAGAGAATCCGGCCTTCACTCGCCTTGCCGCGAATCGGGAACCCAAATTCGTGGTCGGCGGGAATGCCCTGGTTGCGCATGACCGCGATGAACATCGAATGGTAGTCGCTGCAATCGCCAGTTTTTGCGTCGCAGGCCCAACGCACGTCGCCGATGCCCGCGCCTGGCGCTTTGTAGTTGTAGGTGAACTGGTTGATAAGCCAGTCATAGGTCTTGCGCGCGGCGACAATGGGCGGGTCCTTTGCAAGCTGCAATTCGGAAGCAATCGCCTTAATCGGTTCCGTTGCGATGGGGATCAGATTATTCTCGCCGAGGTACGCCGCCAATTGGGTATCTGCCTTGGGTTTGTCCGCGAGTGATTTTGCTTCGGCCACGGCGATTTCGGTGCGGTGGATGTGAAAGCGTATCTCCGCGCCGAGTTTGCCGTCTTGGAGATCGTCGTCGAATGGGGCGTCGAAACGCTTGTGCCAGATTCTGTTGCCGTAGATTGGTTCAACATCGATGACACCACCGTCCGGATACGAGACGGTGACTGCGGACACGGTCTGGCCGTCGCAGTCCTGCGCGACGGGCAACCAGAGGTCGATCGACTTCGCGTTCTCCGGAATGTTTTCCAGCACGGCGGAATAGTTCAACTCGACATCTCTGCGCGCGAGTTCGTCCGCCAGTGCGTATGATGAAGAGACAAGCAAGATTACGAGCGCGGAATAGCGTGGAATGGCGGTGAAGGTAAGCATGGTGTCATCCCTTCGGTTTCAGGTACGAAAAAAGGCGCCGCAACAACCAGTGCTACGGCGACTTCAACAGTTAGAACATGGTGCCGGGGAAGGGAATCGAACCCCCACTCCCTTGCGGGAACCGGATTTTGAGTCCGGCGCGTCTGCCAGTTTCGCCACCCCGGCACAAGCGGGGAGTATAGTAACCAAATGAGGATCAATTCAACGTGCGCGCGACCTCGACGTCGACGACGCAGTGTATTCGTGCGCTTGTTGTGCGTGCGCGCACGAAGTCATCGCCCCTAAACAGCCAAAGCGGTGTCTGCGCTACCCGCTCCGCCACCGCAGTCCAAATAGTCCTCCACCCAAAACGACTTAGTCCTCTACCCAAATTGTCCTTCCCCAAAAACCACGACTTAACAAGAAGCCTATTTGGACTGCGGCGGCCCCCAAGGTGCCGCTTTGGCTGTTTATCACAATTGGTCTCCCCTTGCCGTGCGGGACTACGGCGCCCCCGGGTATCAAAGTTCCCGGATTTGTGTAATACTATTCGGGCCGGATTCCCCGATTCGTCCATCACGGGCATATACCGTGCCGCCTGGTTGTTACTGTGCAACGCCGCTTTTTTTCGATCTGTCGCTTTTCGATATCGTCTCATCCATGGAGGGTCGTACATGCGTACCCGGTTCGTCCACCAAATCGTTTCGTCGGTGATGCTTGTTTTCTTGACAAGTTGCCCGGACAACAGTGGTACCTTCACCCCAAATCCGGAACTGAAATTCACAAACATAACATTGACGCAAAGCCGGGCAAACGCCGGCGACCAAATCCAAATTTCCTGGGACTACGAAAATCCAGAGCTGCTTAAATCGCAGAATATTCAGGGCCTCAGCCTGTTATTTCAGGGCATCTCGATCAGCCAGCCCGCCCCCCTCGAACTGGGGGATCGGACTTTCGCGTTTGAGTTTACCGGACCGATTACCGTCGTCTTGACCGCGGAAGACGAAGACACCATCGACGATGATACGACGACGGCCGACAGCGTGGCGTTCGATATACTGCTCGATGAAAACGCATTCTTTACGTTGGAATACCGGCCGGTGAACACGGCTACCGAAGTGCCCGGCGCGCCTTCGGCGGCCAGCTTCAACTTTCCAAGGCTCGGCGCCGATGATTTTGCCGGCCATCAAATCCGGTTCTCGCAGTTCGTCGGGTTTTTTGATCGCCCTTCGGTGGCGAATGGAATCGTTGACGAACTTGAACCTTTTCTGGACGACACATTGTCGTTTCGCGCGCTTTCGCGAAGTGTGCTCGAAGCCGATGCGTTCAAAATGGAAGAGGGCTCGCGCTATCCGTTCCTATCCGAATCCGTGCCCGGCTTCGGTCTCGCGAACGCGTGCGTTTACGGCGGCGCCATCGCATACAACGGAGAAAGCATTCCCATCAAGGCGGACGACGACTCGGAATTCACGGGACGCCACGCCGGTACGCTTACGTTTGAACCCATCTTCATGTGCGTCGTGCTTCTCGTCGGGTTTCAAAGCGAAACCGTGGATATCGTAGATATTCAACTTGGTAATCTGCCCCAAGGTTTCGTGGCGTCACTCACAACCGGAACCCTGAACAACGGCGGCGAATTGCTCCGTGGAATATTTGGCAGCACATCTTTCAATATTACCAATACAGCCGAGACCGTTGGAACGATTTCCGGATCAATCAAAGGGGCTGACATTGGTTTTGGCGTAACGGCGCTCAACGGCGACATCTTCGATTCGATTGTGAGGATCACCAGCGCGGATTGGAGCATGCCGTTCCTGTTTGATACGGACCTTAACAGCCGCCTGGCGTTTCAACCCTGAAGAAGTGTTACCACGACGCCGCGATAATGAGCCCGCCCGCAAGCAAGAACAGCCACCAGGCGGGGTGCCGCTTGCCGGCGGTAGCCACGATGATGGTTCCGGTAAGCAGGATCGTGATGCCGATAATACCTCCGACTACACGTAGCGTCGGCGCACCAATCGCGAGCGAAAGAAGGATCGCCGCAAACCCCCACCACGCGAGGCTTGTTAGATGCCACGCGAAACGCAACACACTTTCCGTGTAGCGCCGGTCATGGTGAAACAGCGGCAGGTCCGGCAGCGCGAACAGACGCCGGAACAGGAACCGTTCACCGAGATAAGAATGCGCGCAACCACAAAATACGAGAATTGCGGCGGCGGCGAGCATTAACGTATTCGCGAACCACGGCGTCAAGCAGTTGCACTCCCGGATTGTTCGCAATTCACCCAACCCGAATCACCGCGCGCATAATGTTCTTTTTTCCAGATGGGCACACGCGCCTTGATTTCGTCGATGATGTAACGGCTCGCGCGATACGCTTCGTCGCGGTGCGCTGCCGTGACGCCGACCCAAACCGCCGTATCGCCAATTTCAAGACTGCCGACACGATGGACACAATGCGCATCGCACACATTGAACTTCCGCATCGCCTCACCGAGTATCAGCTCGCCCTCTTTCACCGCGAGCGGCTCATATGCTTCATATTCGAGGCGCAACACGCCTTGGCCCTGGTTGTGGTTGCGAACCCAGCCTTCAAACGTGATGCACGCCCCCGCCTCGGGTCGCGCAAGTTGCGAGGTGAGCAGGGCAACATCGATTGGTTCCGCGCTAAACGCGAACATGCGAAGGTTCTCCTGGTTGTTATCGTACCGAATTTGATCGACGCTAGCGAAATCGTGCTCGTGCTCGTGCTCGTCATCGTAATCGTAGATCGGGTCCCCTTCGAGTTAACGAGTATCGATTACGATGACGAGCACGAGCACGAAAAAGCAGCGTGACGAACCGTAGATGCGCGGGATGGTATCGGCGGCGTAATATTTTCCATCAATAGGGAGAAAGTACCATGTTGATCCGTTCGCTACTTGCCACTTCAGTCTTGTGCGCTTCCGTCGCCGCGCAGCTACCCTACGACGTCGTAGTCGTCGGCGCGACTCCAGGCGGCATCAGCGCCGCAGTCTCTGCCGCCCGCCTTGGCCATTCCGTCGCGCTGGTGGAATACCGGGCGCACGTCGGCGGTCTCACCGCAAGCGGTCTCGGAAAATCGGACATCACCAAAGCGGACGCCATCGGCGGGCTGTGGGACGAGTTTGTCGGCCGTGTGCTCGAGCATTACGTAAAGACCTACGGCGCGGACTCCGATCAGGTCGTGAAGTGCAAAAACGGATACTTCTACGAGCCGTCGGTCGCGGAAAACATTTTTCAACAGATGTTGGGCGAACAGCAATCCATCACGATATTGCTGCGGCACCGGCTGGATGAAGTCGTGCGCCGTGATCGCAGTGTTTCCGCTGTGCGCGTCACCAATCGCGACACCGGCGCAACTATTGAATTGCGCGGAAAAATATTCATCGACGCCACCTACGAAGGCGATCTCGCCGCGTACGCGGGCGCGGCATATCGCGTAGGGCGCGAGTCCCGCGCGGAATTCGATGAGCCACACGCCGGCGTCATTTACATGGACCACAAAACCCGCGCGCTGCTACCCGGCACAACCGGCGAAGGCGACGACCGGCTAGTGGCATACACGTATCGCTTGTGCCTGACGACGAACCCGGATAGGCGCGTTCTGCCGGAAAAGCCGGAGGGTTATGACCGCAGCCGATATCTGAATTATCTCCTCGATCTAAAGTTGGGCCGGCTGGATTCTGCGGTGAAAGCCCTCTCCATCGCCGAAATTCCCAATCAGAAGTACGATGCAAACATGAAACCGTGGCCGCTCGGATTTCCGTTTGCGGAAGAAAACGCGGGATACGCCGAAGCCGATTGGGCGACGCGCGAGAAAATCGAAGCGCGCCTGCGTAACCTGACCTTGGGCTTGCTCTATTTTTTGCAAAACGATCCTGATGTGCCTGAAACCGACCGCGCACTCGCGCGCACCTATGGGTTGCCCTCGGATGAATTCACCGGCAACGGAAACTTTCCCTGGGCGTTGTACGTGCGAGAAGCGCGACGGATCATTGGCGAATACACTTTGAGCGAACGTGACCTCACGCTTGCGCCCGACTCCGCCCGCGCGCCCGTACACGCGGACGCAATCAGCGCGGGCGAATTCCCCATCGATTCGTTTCCGACGCGCAAGTACGAACCTGGCCACGAAACCGCGCTTGAGGGCTACATCCTCATGCTGAACGTATACACCCAGCCGTATCAGATTCCCTATCGGGTCATGATCCCGAAGGACGTCGATGGACTCATCGTTCCGGTCGCATGCAGCGCGACCCATATCGCGTTTTCTTCCGTTCGCCTCGAACCTACCTGGATGAGCCTGGGACAAGCCGCGGGCGTCGCGGCACATTTGGCCATCGCGGGCGGAACTACGCCGAGAAACGTACCAATCACGGCGCTGCAACAAATGCTGGTCGATCAAGCCCAGGTCCTTACCTATTTCGACGACCTGCCTAAAGACCACCCGGCTTTTAAGGCGTTTCAATTTCTCGGCACAAAGGGCCTGTTCTCCGATTACCACGCGCGTCCCGGCGATCCCCTGCTTGCGCACGAAGCTTTTCATTGGCTGGCCTGCCTGTATCCCGAACTTCCGGTCGATTCGGCATTACTCCCAGTTTCACTCAATGCGGCCATGACGGGACAAGAATGGATCGCACTTTGCAAGTCTGCCGGCTTGACGATAAGCCTCAGCAAAAATGCAGGAGAGGGGATTTCGCGAGCAGACGCGATTGCCGCCCTGTATGCTGGCTTTGTGAACACGCCGAAACCGTAACCGGTTACTTCGATTCCGTTCGCGCATTCCGCGCGCTGTAAACATCCAGCGCATGCGAAGTGAGGTATGCGCGCGCGCCGCCGTCATGCCTGAGATAAGCATTCCAAAACGCCGTGCTCGCAATGCGCGTGTAATCGAAAATTCCTGTCTGGTCAATCGCGGGCAACACGCGCGCCACGCGCCGCGCGACGTGCCGCACGCCTTGCGCGAAAGCGCCCCGGCGCGCCGGATCGCGCAACGGGATATCGATGAGCGGACCAATATACGAGAGGTGATGGGCGCCGCGAATATAGACGAGATATTTGTCACCCGGCGGACCAAGCACATACGGTTCTGCACGCCACATAGGGCCAGCGCCAAAAATATACCCGGGATCGCGCGATCCGGCGAAGACCATGAGCGGCTTTGTGAATGTAGTCCATGAATCCGCCGTGAGCCCCATATGATCCTGCCCCGGCCCTGAAATCATCAACACCGCGCGTGGCCGCGGGTCGTCGAAACGGAAATGTTCACCGGAGACCGGATCGGTCAGAGTCGCGCCACCGAGCAGCATAACGGTGTACGCGCCGAAGGAATGGCCTGCCACCGCTACCGCCTCGTGATCGAGCCGTCCGGCCAATGTGGGAACTGCATACTCGATCAAGGCGAGATTGTCCAGAATTGCGACAAGATCGTCCGTGCGTTCCCGCCAGGCGGCGGGGCCTATCTCCCGTGGTCGCAACAATTCTTCTCGCAACCGCAAGATGCTGCGCTCGATCAATGGACGGGCGCCGAACAAATGCGTCGGCACAATGATGACATATCCATGACTTGCCCAATGCCGCAACAATAAGGGTGAAGTCGCATTGGAATCGCCCGCGCCATGCGAATACAGAATTACCGGGCAGGGCCCGCCGCTATTGGGCATGTAAATGCGCAGCGGGACCTGCTTGTCCCGCCTGGTGTCGTGAAACAGATATTCATCGACCACCTCGACGCCAGCGGCTCCGTGCGCGAGCAAACGGGGCGTCATCCGCAGCGCGGCACTGCGCGATTCCATGTCCATCCAGTCAGTCTCCGGCCGCTGAGTGCGGGCGCAGCACAATAACACGGCATGCGGCGCGCGAACAGTTTGCGGCACGCACCAAAATCAGTACACTGATGCGTCATGTCAAGCCAGTCCACAGTGAAAAAAGCGTTGGAGAAAGAATCGCTGCGCGAGCAGGAGTTCGGCTATCTGGATGCCGAGGCGGCCGCGCGCGTCCTAGCAGAAGAACGCGCGAAGACTTGGCCGGACACGGGAACGGACATACAACCAAAGCCCCGCTCGCGCATGGTAAGGTGGGTGCTCGCCAGTGTACTGGTCGCGCTTATCCTGCTCGCCATTGGCGCACTATGGTTTGCCCACGCATACTTCCGCGAGAACACGGCGATCATCAATCCCGCCGTTCAATACGAACGCAGCGTTGCCGTCCGCGACGGGCTGCACAACACGAATACCGACCTCATCTATTGGCGCGGAGCGTTCCATCTTGTTCACGCAACCGCGCCAGCCGGCCTTAGCGCCGGCGAATCCAGACTCGTTCTGCGTCGTTCGACCGATACCGGGGATTGGGAAACCGCGGCGGAATTCCGTGCATCCCAAGGCAGTGGCATCCGCAAGGCATCATTCGCAGCGGTAGGGAGCCGCCTGTTTTTGTATGCGGCGATGGCCACGGCGCCGTTTCGCGAATCCACGTTTATGTCGTATACCGAAGATGGGAACAACTGGTCTGCATTGGTAGAGATTGCACCTATCGGCACGGTGGTAGGTCGCCCTAAAACGCGTGATGGCCTGACCTGGTATTCCGCGGCCCATTCACCTGGCACAGGCGTTACGACTCTGCTACGTACAGACGACGGCCTGGCATGGGAAGAAATTTCCGAAGTTTATCAGGGCGGCGCGCAGGAACCGGAGATCGAGTTCCTGGCGGATGGTCGCATGCTGGTGCTCGTTGCTGTTAGGACCGGCGGGTCTCCTTTTTCGGACCGGGGTCATACCGTCATCGCAACAGCGTTTCCACCCTATACATCGTGGGAAACGAATCGGGTCTGGAACATGCCTTTGGAAAGCCCGTGCCTGTTCCGCTACAAAGGCGATATATACGCCGTCGCAGGCATCCCGCTGAGAGCAAACAATCGCATCTCCAATGCGCTGGGACGGCGCCGCACCGAGATCTACCGTGTGCAGCCCGGCGCCATTGAATGGATTACAGATTTACCGAGCGGAGGAGATACGGCGGGCGCGGCGATCGTTGTGCAGGGTGATCAGGCATTCGGTAGCTACTATTCCAGCGACGTTTCACGTGATTGGCCGCAATTTCTGGGCGAGATGTTGCCGACGGAGATTCACTCGGTCGAGATCGATTTGACGTCGCTGATGTAGCGCTGAATTCCGATTCGGAGCCCATTGTGCGACCAACTGTACCTCGGGTTCAAAGTGGAGCTTTTCAAGAGTGCGTTCCCGAATGGAAGTGCGGGAACGAGGAGACAGCAATTACGATTTCGCAACTTTCTGCGGCTCCGCAATCCGAAGTTCAATGGCTTCACCGATAAACACCGGCTTGAGCGGCGTCTGCGTTTCAATGTTCGCCTGAATATAAATCTTGCGTGTCATTGGCGTCACCCACGGTTCCGCAAGGATTTCGATGCGGCGCCCGGTTTCGCCTTCTCGCACCAGGATTCCGTTGAGCCCCGTATACATGACGCGCACGCCAACGGGCAGGTTCAACACGCTGATCGGCGACCGGCTGTTGAAACCGTTTGCGCGGGTCAGCGTGACGCTGATCGCCCCCAACTCGCCGGGCGCAAGCGCCAGCACCTTCTCTCCATTGTTTACGATCAGGTCCGGCTGCTTTTCACTCACCGTAATCGGGCCGATGGCAGTTTCCTTCTTGACAGGCTGTCCGTTCACCGTGGATTCCGCGGAGATGATGAAGCGCGCGTCCATCGCCGTAGACTTCGCACCCGGCGCCGCCACGATTGCAATACGCACCAGGTCTTCATCGGGCAGGATGGACTCAGTCTCCGCTATGAATCCTTCCGGCAGCCCGTGAATGTTTACATTCACCGGTTCGTTAAACCCATCCTTGCGCACCACGCGAACGTCAACGGGCACGCGGCTGCCCGGCGCGATGTTCACGTAATACGGCCCCGCGGAAACGTCGAAGTCGGGCTCCAGCGCGCGGAGCATGAGGCGGTAGGCATGCTGCGGGCCGCCTACGTTGCGGACGTCGCTGACCCGCACGATATAATCGCCGTCGCCGGGCGCCACGAATTGTAGCGCCGAATCGCCCGTGCTATCTCCCGTCGCCGTGAATCCGTCATCGTTTCGCCAGAAAATTGGATATACGGGCATCCCATTTGGCGCGAAGGTAGAGCCCACGGGGTGTACGGTTACCTTGTAGATATGATCATAGACCGCGTGATGTTCGGGAGTCGTTCCGAAATACCCGACGCGTTGACCGTTGGGATATTGCTCGAACAACACATCTTCGTCGCCGTAACCGGGAATGCGCGAAACCTTGATGACTTCGCCGCCAGCCATTACATAGTCGCGCAATTTCAGATCACGCCAGTTTTCGAGGCGCAACCCACCTGACCGCGAATCGCGCGGAGACAAGGTCAGCGCCGTCTTCGCGACGCATCGCAGCACCGCGCGTTGTAAGGAGTTGCCGTTACTATCCAGCACCTCAATGGTCGAATCGACGGGTGAACCCAATTTAGCCGCCACGGTCTCGATAAAGATGGTCTGATCTTTGGTGGCCGCAAAATGGTAGAAGTCCGCATCCGGACCATCGACCTTTTCGATGCGCGCGTTAATCACCGACGGAAATGGCAACGGCTGGGCTTCCGCCGCGCTGTTGTTGGGCTCAACCTCGTCGAATTCGGGTAGCGCCGTGACCGCAATCGATGGAATCGATACCGGACTCCCTTCTGGAACTGCGATTGGAAGCGATATCGTGGTACCAGTTCGTGCTTCGTCCGGAGGATCGACTTCGAGCTCGGTTGCTGGGAGATTGAAACCCGTCAATGACACCTTCTGCGGCGCGCCCGCGTGTATCCCGAGTGGTGTAAACGACGACACCATCGGGAATTGTCCGATGTGAAGGCGGTAGCCAATGTTTGCTCGCAGGTCTGCATCCGCTACCTCGATCACGTAATCGCCATCGGATTGAAAACGATGCCCCAAGCGGTCGCGATTGGTTTTGTCTGTTTTGGAATTCATGGCGAGGACGGTACCCGCGCCGTCAACCAGTTTCAGATCGGAGGCCAGTCCGCTATCGGTGATCGCAAACACGAGTTCCTGGCCGGCCGTTGCGTGGACCGCAAACCGGTCTACGTCGCCCGACGCATTGATAGCGCCAATCACGACCCCTGGCCACTGCACGGTTTGCGCCTGCTGTTCGTTCGGCTCCACCTCTCCGGCATCTGGCGCGGGAATTATCGTGAAGCCCGCGCCATTCGAGACACCCATCGGCGTGCGGAACAACAGTTCATACCTGCCCAGCGGCGCGTCTTGACCGGTCTTCATTTTCAGTTTGATCTTATATGGACGCGCGTTGTCGAGAATGTCCGCGCCCGTGCCGCGCGGACCTTCACCCAATTTCAGATCGGGTTCGGGCAGCGCCTCGACTTCCATAACCTCGACGACGATCTTTGGATTGTTTACGATCGGTTCCGCGCGCTCCAGGTTCTTGCCCGAAACCGTCAGTTCGATTTCCGCCCCGCGGTGCCACCTGTCCGGCGAAATGGATTGCACGGCGGGGGGGACCGTCGCGCGAATGATTACGGCTTCAACGCTCAGGCTTGTCACTTTTTTCGGGCCGGTCGCGGCGGCAATCTGGGTGCCATCCGCCAACGCTCCACTGAGCGGTTTGCCGGAATCAGCGGCGTAAATCGTTGTAGATGCATCGTACCGGCCGGCGGCGAGGAGATTGCCCTTCGGGTTCAGCGCGAGCGCCGTCACCCAGTCGGATTGCGGCTCATACGCCAACTTTTCGGTTAACCTTGCGGCGTCCCAAACCTTGATGCGTTTGTCTTCGCCGGTGGAATACAGGGCCACGCCATCGGGCGCATACAAGATTCGCAGTACAGCGCCTTCATGCGCAAACGATGACGCCTTGAGCGTGCCTGCGGTGGCGCCGGATTGTTCGAGTGGCGCGTCGCCGATTCCCACTTCCCATATGCGAATTACCTTGTCCGCGCCGGCGCCTGCAAGCGACTTGCCGTCGGGCGAGAATGCAAGTGTCAACACCGCGTCTAGCGAATCGGATATCGTTGCGAGCAACGTCCCGTTGTCCGCGTTCCACAGTTTCACCGTGCGGTCGCCCGCGCCAGACGCGATGCGTTTTCCGTCCGGGCTCCACGCTACGGTGTACACTGCGTCCACGTGGTTCGCAAGCGTGTGCAGCGCTGTCCCTGCTTCGACATCCCAGACAATCAGCGAACGATCATAACTCGCGGAAACAAGGCGTTTGCCGTCGGGCGAAAATGCCAGCCCCAGAATATTGTCCGTGTGGCCTTCTATTGTATGCACCGGCGTGTTGTCCGTCACGCGCCAAATCTTTATCTCGCCGCTGCGCCCGGGCTTTCCACCGCCCGCCGCCAACAGTGCGCCGTCCGGCGAAAACGCGAGTGCGCGCACCATCTCCGAATGGCCTTCGAGCATTGCTTTCGGAGTTGTCTCGCCAGTCCCGGCATCAACACCAAGCAGTTGGACCGAGTGCAAACTTCCCTGGGCCAACACCAATTCCTCGCCAATCTGCGCATAGGCCATTGCGCTAATAGCGGGTTGCACCGGTTTCGCGGGCGTGG
>JAWXCN010000213.1:0-25994 GCA_034408725.1 Candidatus Hydrogenedentota bacterium | reverse complement strand
CTCCAAGGCGCAGCGCGCGGCCAATAGACGTCCAAAATCCGCGCGGAGCGCCTTGGAGTGCGGCAGCGGGTAGCTGCCGCTATCCCTTACATGGGCAAGGTCGCTTCGCAATTAAGCGCGATTGTCCTGCGAGTTCTTGCCGATGAGGTCTGGCGGGAAGTAAGATGTGGGTTCGGCTGCGTTGGGTGCGTAGGCGGCAAATGGCGGGTTGAAAACCCGCCCTCCAATAAAAAACAAAGGAGTATGCGTATGTGTGGCGGTTTACTACGGTCGGCGTGCTACTGCGCGATGATCGCTTTCGTGATGGCCGGGGCGGCATCGGCGGAACCCAAGAAGCTGTCCAAGGACGAAGCGTCCGCGGGATGGATCAACCTGTTTGACGGCGAGACGACGTTTGGTTTCAACCAGACGGGCGACGCCAAGTGGGCCGTCGAGGATGGCGCGATTGTGTGCGCGAACGGCACCGGCGGCGCGTTGGCGACGACCAGCCAGTTCGCGGATTTTGTGTTCAGCGCGAAGGTGCGCGTGTCGTCCGAGGACATCGCCGGTATCGCGGTGCGCGCAAGCCTTGAAGGGCATCCGACGGAGAATGGCTCCGCAATGCTGGTCATCACGGAACCGAAAGATGGTGGAAAAGAATGGCACACCGTCGAAATCACCGCGAACGGCGCGGACCTCACTGCGAAGTTGGATGGGAAGGACGTTGAGTTGAAGGGCTCAACGCGCGGACGCGGATACATCGCTTTTTTCTATTACGGGCACGGCGACCGCTCTCCGAAACCGGCAGGTTGGGACCACCGCATCAAGCTCGAGGTTGCCGATGCGAAACTTCAACCGCTGAACCTGAAATCGCTGTTCAACGGAAAAGACCTCGCCGGCTGGAGCGAGATTCCGGAGCATAAGTCGAAGTTCAGCGTGATCGACGGCGCGTTGAACATCAAAGACGGCAACGGCCAGATCGAAACCACCGAGTTGTTCAAGGACTTCGCATTGCAACTCGACATTATCTCGAATGGCGAACATCTGAACAGTGGCGTGTTCTATCGCGGGCCCGTCGGGGTATTCTGGAAAGGATACGAATCGCAGGTGCGCAACCAATGGAAGGATAACGATCGGACGCAGCCAATCGATTTCGGAACAGGTGGAAACTACGGCAACCAACCTTCCCGCAACGTCATTACGACGGATGGCGAGTGGTTTACGAAAACGATTGTGTGCAGTGGCAACCACACGTCCGTTTGGTTAAACGGCTATCACGTAAGCGATTTCACCGACAATCGTCCGTTGAATCCGGGCAACGATGGTAAGAACGGTTACGTGCCTGGCCCCGGCACATTTCACCTGCAAGGCCACGATCCGACGACCGATTTATCGTTCAAGAATATCAAGGCGGCCGAATACCCGAAGAACTGAATTTAGTTGAACTTGAGCGCGGGGCGGATGCGCGGATGCATCCGCCCGCTTTTATTTCGGGCAAAGGGGATGGTTGACAAAATACGCCGACTGGATTGGATCGTATCTTTCGCGGGTTGGACCGACTTTGTAAACTGGGCATTGACATGCGGTGTACGCCGCGTTAGGATAGGCACGCTCGCGACCGGGGGCGGGAAGCAGCCGAGCTCCAGCACGCCCGGTTGCGCGCAACGTTCGAGGGAAAACGTAGCGCGCAGTTAGCTGCATCCGCCAGTCCGCGCGGATGCTCGGAAGGGGAATCGTCCGAGTGACCTCAGTCATTCGCGCAGGCGGAGTTTCGGGGCAACGGCGCGACGCCGGTTTTACGCTCATTGAACTTCTCGTGTCGTTCGCTGTCCTCGCGATGGCGCTCACGCTGCTTGTCTCGATGTTTGGCAACAGTCTCGACCTTGGCAGTGAAATCCGACACCGCCGGGCCGCCGCAAACATTGCCGATGAAGTGCTCACCGAGATGCGGCTGAATCCAGCGTCCTTTACATGGCCGACGCCAAACGACCAACTGCTGAACGTCGCCAAAGGTGGTGAAGCGGGTATGGTCGAAGCGCCGGCGGTGTCGGCTATCACTATCATGGGCGACGACCACGTCAAACAATTTTACAGAGACTTCAAGTGGCGGACCTATGTCCGTGCTGCCGCGCCCGATTCGCCGGTCTGCGAGTTGACGGTCGTGGTGTTTTGGACCGACAAGAGCAAGTCCCAACGGTATACTCTTACGACACTTGCACCTCGCAGCGTGACGGAGGGCAAGCCGTGAGACAGTGCCATCCGAACCGCGGTTTTACCCTGCTGGAACTGTTGGTCGTCATTTCGCTCATGGCAATTGCCACGGGAATGGGGGCGGTCATCCTCGTTAGGGTGCTTGACGTCTGGTCGAACCTCAAGATTGGCGCGGAACTCGACAGTACCGCACAATCCGTATTTTCCTCGATCGAGCAGGATTTGTCGCAGGCCGTGAACACACAGCTTGCGGGCTTCGCGATTAAGGGCGAAACCGGCGTGGGGAAAGACGACAAACAGCTTTTCGGCGTCGCGCTTGCCCAGGACAGGTTTACCGTCCCGGTGCAATTGCCGATGCTCGGCGGCGGCAAAGCCGCGGCACTCGTCGGATATCACATCGAACAGACACTCGATGGCGAATGGCAACTGATGCGCACGCTTCGTTCAATACGCGGCGAGGGCGAAACTTCGTCGACGCTCGTTGCGCGCGGGGTGCTGCAAATGCGGGTCGAATATGCGAACGCCGCGGGCGAATGGCTTCCGGCCTGGTCTGAACCGTGGCATCCCAAGGCCGTCCGTGTGTCCGTCACGGTATGTTCACCAGATAATATCCACCGCATGCAGACAGCGCGCAAAGCGGTACTTGAGGTCCATGCTCCATGAATAGAATCACCAATCGCCGCAAGAGCGAAGAGGGGTCCGCGCTAATCTTTGCATTGGGTGTACTCATTATCGTCATGGCAATCGGATACTCGATGTATCGCGGAATGGAAATTGAACGCGAAGACATGCTGATCGATCAATACGATCAGCGCGCGGAATGGGTCGCGAAAAGCGGGATTGAAACCGCCGTGGCGCAGTTACAAACTGCTATTGCATCGGGGACGGCCGCGGAATTGCTCGCAACGCCGATGACGGTCGATGTGCCAATTTACGTGCAGGAAAAGATGTCGAAAGTCATCTCAGACGCGCCGGTCCTGGATGAGCAATACGCGGGACGCGCAAGTGTTGTCATTGCCGATGAGAGCGCGAAAATCAATCTAAACCTTGCGCCGCCCACGGTGCTGATGTCCGTACTCAAAATCGATGGAGACAAAGCGCGCCAGATTCGTGAGCAGCTCCCGCGGATTGACGATTCGGCGCCGGCATCCGGCGAGGATAAACGGCACTGGCTGGCGACGGTGGAAGAATTGGTGAGCTACGGGCTGGTCACCTCGGAAGCATTGACTGCCGAACGCGCGGCCGACCTGACGGTCCACAGCACGGGCAATCCGCGCGACGCGGGCGCGGTGGTGAACATCAACTCCGCGTCAAGCGCGGTCATCGAAGCGGCGCTCGGCGTGACGCCAGAGGTGGCTGCGAATGTGATTGCGGCGCGTCCGATTATGTCACTCGAGGCCTTGACCGCCGCCGCGGGGAAAGACCCGAGTGGGTTCAATTTCAAGCCGGGTGCGGACGATCCTATGGGCTTGCCGAAGGAAATTTCGTTTTCATCCCGCTGCTTCCGGATTACGAGCAAAGGTACTGTCGATAAACTCATCGGCGGCGATCAACGCGATGTCCTGGGTGCGCGATCAATCGAAGCTGTCGTTTATTTCCCGGAAAATGCGGCGCGCCGCATTGTGTATTGGAATGAGTCCGCGACGCCGAAGTCAACGAACTGACGAACCAGCCCAGGCGGCCGCCGGGTTGATGGAGGATGACGAGTCATGGCGATGAAAGGCGATAAGGGCGAGGGTCTTCGCCGCGCAACCCGCGGCGGATCGGCAAGCCCAAAGCGGGCAGCGGGTTCCCGGCGGGTCACCGCGCGTTCCACGTTCGACCTTGAAGAAGGGGTCGGCGCGGAGACGATTTCGCCGGCGCGGACGATTGCGTCTTACGCCGGGGCCGGCTTCAGCCGCGGATTCGGCAGCAACGTGAAAGAGCGCGACGTAACGGCCTTCCTTCGACAGCTCATCATGCTGCTCGAAGCGGGCACGCCGCTGCTGCGTTCGCTGTCAATCCTCTCGACGCGCGGCGAGCGCGCGGGCATTCGCGCGCTGGTGGCCGACATCACGCAGTTTGTTGAAAGCGGCAACGCGCTGTGGCAGGCATTCGAGCGCCATCCGAAACAATTTGATCCGGTGTTCATCAATCTCATTAAAGCGGCGGAAGCCAGCGGTACGCTGAATATCGTGCTGAAACGGCTTGTGACGTACCGGGAACGCCGCGGAATGCTTCGGCGGCGCGTAATCAGCGCGATGTGGTACCCCTGCATTCTGGTGGTCGCGGCGGCCTTGGTATTGTTGCTGATCGCGAAAGTTGTCGTGCCGGAATTCGAGGATTTGTTCGACCGTTTGGGTGTTGACCCGCCCGCATACACCATCGCGTTTATCGGCGCGGTTAAATTCCTGAGCTCCTGGTATTTTGTCATCGGGTTCATCTCCGTGGTCGTGGGCCTGATCGTGGCCTATAAAATACTGAGCCGGTCCCCCTGGTGGCGCCTGAAATTTGATCGGTGGAAATTGCGAATCCCGAAGATTGGAAAATCGGTTATTCAGAAATCCGCTGTGGTCGAGTTCACGCGATCAATGTCATTGCTCTTGCGCAGCGGCCTTTCGATGATGGTCACCCTCGACCTCGTGCGTAGCAATATCCACAATACCGCGGTGTCAAACGTCATGCAGCACGTGCGCGATTCGGTCGAGCGCGGCGAAGGCATCGAGGAGCCGCTCCGGCGCGCCAGCGGTGTCATTCCGCCGGTCGTGACGGACATGCTGGTGACAGGCGAGGAGTCGGGCCAGTTGGACCAGATCGCCGAGCACATCGCGGACACCTACGAAGAAGAAGTGAACATTACCCTTGGCTCCATCGGCGAGTTAATGCAGCCGATCATGACGGTGTTCATCGGCATCGTCGTGGGCCTGCTGTTCCTGGCATTGTTTGTACCGATGGTGGACATGATGCAGACCCTCACGAATCAGACCGGCGGGGGCAACAGCTAGCCAACAATTCCCTCACGGCCAAACGCGCCTTGGAGTGCGGTAGCGGCAGCTACCGCTTTGGGAAGGCAATCAGCCTTGCCCCGGAGGCATCCGAATGGAAAGCGGCAGCTACCCGCTGCCGCCAAAATGGTTTGCGCGCAAAATTTCGGGGTGATTCATTGATTATCCCTAGTCCCCTTGCTACCGTTGCGCGCATGACATCGGTTGTCTATTCAAACATTGACGGGCAAGGAATCGTGCAGGCGTTGCGCGACACCGTGCGCGCGCGCGGCCTGCTCTGGGACCTCATTTCCAAGGACATTCGCGCGCGCTACCGCAACGCTGTGATGGGGTTCGTCTGGGCCGTACTTCAACCACTATTGATGATGCTCGTGCTGTACTTCGTGTTTGGCGTCGTGTTTAACCAGCGAACGCCGGGCGGCGACGGACCTCAACCCCACTACGCGGTCGTGCTCCTGTGCGGGCTCATCTTCTGGCAATTCTTTGCGTCGTGTCTAAGCCGCGCGACAACTTCGCTGATCGAAAATGCCGACCTCATCAAGAAGGTCTATTTCCCGCGCGAGATTGTGCCGATAGCGGCAATGGGTAACAGCGTGGTGAATCTCGCGATTGGGTTTGCGGTGCTGGTCGTGCTGCAACTCTGGCTCGGCGGCTCGATTGGCGTGGGGCTGGTGTGGGTCGCAGTGATTTTTGCGATTCAATGCATGCTGCAAGTAGGGCTGGCGCTGTTGTGTTCGAGTTTGAATGTCCGGTTCCGCGATGTCGGGTATACCGTCGAAGTCGCGCTGATGATGGGGTTTTACGCAACACCGATTTTTTATTCGCTGGCCGACGTGCAGGCCACGGCCGCGGGACGCCCGCTGCTGTTGAAATTGTACATGTTGAATCCGCTCGTGGGACTCGTGACGGGATATCGCACGGCGTTTCTGGACAACACGTTTCCGGCACTGAGCGTTATCGGCTGGCCCGTAGTATGCGCCGCGTTCACGGTGGTCATCGGACTTGTCGTATTTCGCAGGGCAGCGCCCACGATCGCGGATCACTTATGATCGCATTAGCTACTATACGGATTACCGGTTCGTTAACTCTTGTCCTGGTTGTGTTGGCATGCGCAGGTTGCGCACCATCTTCGGGTGACGAGGCTATCGAGGCGCGACTTTACCATTTGCTCATTCAAACGGAGTCGACGCCCTACATCCCGCTGAATGGCTTATCGGAAACCAATCTTGCCATCGGCAAGATTAAGTTCGATCTGCCTCGAGCATTTGATGGAACGTTTCGTATGGCAATGATGATGTACACGACGGACGGTCAGCGGATTTTAGATTACTTTTCCGCAAACCATAAACCCGGAGATTTTGATCTGAATATTCCTGGGATTTGGTGGGAAACAGCGGATCAAAAAACAGTCCATAAGAATAGCCCGTTAGTATCGTCGCGTAATATCGTACGATTCGCGGAGGTATTCCCGCAATTTCTGGATAAGCGGCAGTATGTATTACAGTCGCGGCAGTTTTCGACCCCGAATTTCTATTTGCGCGACGTTCCGCAAGGCACTGCCTTCATATGGCTAGAGACTGCTATTGATAACGGTCACGTGACTCAGATTCCGATGGTTTTAGAATTGCGCCCGCGCAAAGGCCAGATCGTTCGTCATGATATCTACTTCGATTTTGCACAAACGTTTTTTGCTATCTAGGATCCCATTTGGTTTTCAATGCCACTAATTGAACTCGAAAATGTTTCCAAATCCTTCTCTACACGGCGTGGCGCGGGGATGCTGCTGGGTCGTGGGGGATTGGGGGATTTTCTTCGCGGAAGGAAGCATGCGCGGCACGAGGTGTTGCGCGATATCACGTTGTCCGTGAAGGCGGGGGAATCAGTTGGGCTGATCGGTGCGAACGGTTCCGGCAAGAGCACGTTGTTGAAAATGCTTGCGGGTGTGACCGCGCCAACTTCGGGCCGGGTAACGATTCGTGGGCGGGTCGCATCGTTGCTGGAGTTGGGCGCGGGGTTTCATCCATTGCTGACTGGGCGTGAGAACGTCTATCTCAACGGGCGCATTCTTGGCATGACGCGCGCCGATGTGGATGTCGTGTTTGACAATATCGTCGCGTTCTCCGGCATCGAAGAGTTCATCGATAATCCGGTGGACACCTATTCCAGCGGTATGTTTGTGCGGCTCGGATTTGCGGTTGCGGTGCATGCGAACCCGGATTTGTTTCTGGTGGATGAAGTGCTTTCCGTTGGCGACGAGGAGTTTCAGCGGAGATGCCGCGAGCGTATTGGCCAGTTGCGCGAAGATGGAAAGACGATCTTGTTCGTGTCCCACGACCTCAGCATTGTCAATGCATTGTGCGACCGCGTGATCCTGCTGAGCCAGGGCCGCATGGTCGAGCGCGGCTCGACGCAGGAAACCATCGACTACTACTTGCGCCAGATCGGGCAGAAGAAAGGCATTCACGCCATTTCGTCCGGCCAGATCGAGGCGATTCTCAGTCATGGCCGCGTTTCCGTGTTCCACGATCGCCGCGAGATTAGCGCCCCATCGGGTTTTCAGGTACACATTCGCAGTCTGGGCGGCATGCATTCGTCGACCGCCGCGGAATGGAACGTTGCCGCACGCAGCGACAACGCTTGCGTGGCGGCGGGGAAAATGCCGCGCCTGCCGCTTGTACACACGTGGCGCTTGCAGGTGACCGGCAGCGCGCTCACGTGGACCTGCGAAATCGAATGCGAGCGCCCCGTGCCATTGGACGGAATCGACATCAACCTGTTTTTGTCGAACGGATATACCCGCTGGGTGTACCGCGACGAATCAGGCGCGTTCCCCGACATACTGCCGGAGCACCATGATTTCATCGAGGTGTTGGCGGCGGATGCCGTCGTGCGCGACGCAGCGGCGTACACCGATCTGTCGGCCGGTCCTCCGCCCCTCATTGTTCGTACGGCGGGCCCGCTAAAATATTACCGGATGCAATGGTCGAACACCGACTACGTGATGGGTTGCCGCGTGCTGCAAATGGTCATCGACCAGGTCGGAGCAGAGCGTACCCTTGCCCCCGGTCATCATGAACTGCTCCGGATCGAGTTGGACTTGTCGGCGGATATTATGGGGGCGCTTGCCCTCCGTGAACGGTACCGGCGCGGTCAGACGCTCGAAGACGGGGACTTGTCGCTTCGGGTCTCCGCTGGCATGTTTCGCCTGTTTTGGCGTGGCGACGAGCTCACAAAGGCGATGGGTATATACACCTCAATGTTGATTCACAATGTCTGGAATGACAGCAGCAATCTCCACTGGGGTCCAGTTCAGGCAAGTGGCTCGGTGCTTCGTGTGAGCGGAAGGTCCCGGCGGTTTCCGTTCGCGCAACATTGGGAGATCGACGTACACGGGGGGGCTGCACATCTGACGATATGGCTCGAAGTCTTTGAAGACATCGAGGTTCAGGAATACCATACTTCTATAGGTCTCCGGACGGAATACGACCGGTGGGAGACTGACCACGAATCCGGCGATTTTCCCACTTTCGAACCGGGACTCGAGGATTGGCGGCATGTAAATCGGGATTACGCCGCCGGGGCCATCGCGAAAGCCTTGTCAAGAGCTTATCCTTCTGTTATTCTCAAGTGTACCGCAACGGAAGTCCCCTGCCGGATGACGGCTATCAATACCGGGTTTCGCGAGAGCGCCCGGGTGTTGCAGGCTTTGAGGACGCCGGAAGCGGGCCGATTACGGTTTTCCGCGGGTCGCCATCTGTATTTTCAGGGGTTGGTGCGTGTGGAAGAGGCGTAGCCGGGCGGATTTAGTACTGGGCTCGGACATAACCTGGTAGACACGGTTTTGCTGCCTTGGGGTATAATTCGGAGTGCCCTGTGCCGCAACTACGGGAGAGGTATTCATGACGCCGGAAACAGCAACTCTCGGCACTCCAGCCGCTGAAATTACGCCGGAGGCGCTCCCCGCCAAATACAACGGCGGAAACTGGAAGAGTTTGGCGCTGGACAAGACGCAAAAGCGCGTGCTGACGAAGCGCGCGGTGATGTGGCTCGGGCAGACGTGCAACCTGCGCTGCTATTTCTGTTACTTCCTGAACCGGATCGACGACGCCCACCATCCCGAACACCCCTTCATGGACATCCAGAAGGCGAAGGACATGTGTACGATCCTGCGCGAGTTCTATGGATGCACCTCGATCGATATTCAAGGCGGCGAACCGACGATCTACCCGCACATCCTTGATCTTATCCGGCACTGCCACGATATTGGCCTCTATCCGACGCTCATCACAAACGGCCTGCACCTCGCGAAGCCGGGGAACCTCGAAAAATTCCGCGACGCGGGCATCCGCGACTTTCTGTGCAGCCTGCACGGCATCGGCGATATTCACGACGAGGTTGTGTGCAAGAAGGGCGCATACGAAAAGATTACAGCGGCGATTGGACGCATGCAGGAGATTGGCGTCCCGTTCCGGTTTAACTGCACGATGTCTAAGCCCGTGGTCGAGATTCTTCCGCAGATCGCCCAGAAGGCCATTGATTATGGCGCGAATGCGGTGAACTATCTCGCGTTCAACCCGTTTGAAGACCAGGAGACGGGTATCCGCACGCACGACAACGTAGCAAAGTATACGGACATCAAGCCTTACCTGACTGAAGCGATGGATATGCTCGAAGCCGCGGACATCGAATGCAACGTGCGGTATCTGCCGTTGTGCATGGCCGAGGATCGACACAAGAAAAACTTCTACAATTTCCAGCAGCTTTCATACGACCACCACGAGTGGGACTACCAGAGCTGGATGTGGACCGGACTGCAGCCGCAGCGCATGAAGGAAGGCGGGCTCGTTCCCGCGTTCCGCATCGGCATGCGCGACCGGCAGATCATGGGCATGGCGCACAAAATGCGCGATTTCGCGGTCGACCGGCCGACAGTCGCGCGGTTCGTGTTCGGCGCGCAACACGTCGTCGCGCGGGTCGAGCAGGCGGTTCGCGGCACCGAGGAAATGTACCGCGAGGAAGCGATGATCCGCGCAAAGTATGACGCCGGGTACCGGTATCACGAAGCGTGCGACACTTGTGCCGCGCGCCGCATTTGCGACGGGTTCCACGGCGATTACGCCGATCTCTTCGGCACAGCGGAAGCCACGCCAATACAAGGCACGCCCATTGACGATCCGAAGCATTTCATCAAAGAACAGCGCAAGGTTGTTGAACGCGAAGACGAGGCCTGGGCGAAGTAAGTCGCAGTTCTGCAATTGAAATTTCGTAAGGGGCGGCGAGCAATTGCCGCCCCTTCTGCGTGATCTTCCTTGTTCCCACTTCCGTCTTGGGGAATGCACATAGTTCAAGCTTCGCGTCCAGCCACGGCATAACCAAGTTGGGTATACTGTTACTGAGCTGATGCCTCTTATATCCGAACAATTTATTCAAAGGAGAGCGCGCGCGTGAAATGGTCTTTTCGGGCCGGGTCCCTGTTCGGAATTTCGGTTTATATTCATTGGACGTTTCTCATTCTGCTGGCGTGGATCGCGGTGGGACATATTTCGTCCAACGGGACCGTTGCACAATTTGTTATTGGCGTGCTCTCCATTTCCGTGTTGTTCGGCATAGTGCTGATGCACGAACTCGGCCACTCGCTGATGGCGCGGCGATACGGCATCGAGACGAAAGACATCACGCTGCTGCCGATTGGCGGGCTCGCGCGGCTCGAACGCATGCCGGACAAGCCCTGGCAGGAGTTCTGGGTCGCGATTGCGGGACCCGCGGTGAACGTGGCGCTGGCCATCGGCGCGCTCGCCGTGATGGCAGCCAGAGGCACATTTACATTGTGGCCCGCGGACATGAGCGTGGACGCAACCCTGCTGGATCGGTTCTATACCGTGAACGTATACCTGGTGCTGTTCAACATGTTGCCGGCGTTTCCGATGGATGGCGGGCGGGTGTTGCGCGCTCTATTGGCGACGCGCCTTCCATTTGCCCAAGCCACGCGTATCGCCGCGAGCATTGGCCAGGCGATGGCGTTGGTATTTGTGTTTTTCGGTCTCATGGGTAATTTCATGCTCTTGTTCATTGCGCTATTTGTGTGGCTGGGCGCGGAGGGCGAGGCCTCGTACGCGCAAGTGAAATCTGTGCTCGGCGATGCGCGCGTCCGCCAGGCAATGATCACCAAGTTCCGCGCATTGTCCCCGTTTGATCCCCTGTCAGCCGCAGTGGAAGACATCTTCACCGGGTTCCAACAAGATTTTCCGGTCATCGACGACGCGGGCCACGTTGTCGGCGTGCTCACGTATCATGGATTGATCAAGGCCTTGACCAGTGCAGGCCCGCAGGGGCGCGTGGGCGATGCGATGAACCGCGAATTTGAATCGTGCAGCGCCGATGCGCGGCTTGAAGAGGTCATGCCGAAACTGCAATCGAGCGCTACGCCGACGTTTCCAGTGATGGAAAACAGTACGCTAATCGGGTTGCTGACCCTGAACAACTTGTCGGAGTTCATTATGGTCCGCGGGGCGATGCAGTCGGGCGATGTGCATGCGCGTGGCTGAAAGCTAGAAGCGGTGGCTGCGGTAGCTGCCGCTTTCTATTCGGAACCTTCCAGCGCTTCGTATCATCCGCTGTAAGTAAGATTTTCTAAAAAGCCTATTTGGACTGCGGCGGCCCCCAAGGCGCCGCTTTGGCTGTTTATCACAGATGGTCGTATCTCCTGCACAGGGCAAGGCTCACTGCCACCCCAAAGCGGTAGCTGTCGTTACCGCACTCCAAGGCGTGCCGCAAAAAACCTGAATGCCAAAAAAGTGGGCTTACTGCACCGTGCCGCGTTTGAGAAAGAATTCCTGGTGCCGGCGATGATACGTTTCGCGCCAGGGTTTCTCACCGTCCCAGTTGGTGATGTTATCCATTTGCTTGTAAATGGAATTGGCGCCGGCGTCGCCGTCCATGCCCACGGAATACAACTGGTAGGTGTCCGGAGCGTAATACGCGTTGTCGTCCCGCATGGCACCGGAATTTGTCGATGCATATGAATCGCTCGGCGCATAGATGAACGGGTTGCCCCACGAATCCAGCGCTTCGGTTTGCGGCATGTAGTTTGCCGTTTTCGATAAGTGCCGCATCGCCCGCACCAGACCATCCTGGCCCGCGGGCGGGTACATTCCGAGATCGGCCTTGTACGTATTCACGGCTGTCACGAGTGCGGTAAGCGCTGATTCCGTGCGATACATTTCAGCCTTGGGCGATCCCGGTGGGGTGCTGATCGCGATGATGATGTAGCCCAGGACCAAACTGATTGCGGCGAATCCACCAAAAAACGCAGTGAGGATACAGCCGTTGCGCCGGCGCCGGGATTTGGCGGTTCGCACTACAGGACTCTTCTTGCCTGTCATGACGGCGTTACGCCGTCCGCGCGAAATGTTTGGACCGCCGCGCAACCACCCTAAAAGTCCAGATCGAGTTCGTCCGGCGAATCGCGGTCTTCCTTGCAGGTGAGCCACACCGCCGCAAACACCAGGCAATCAAGATAGAATACGATTGCGTCGTGTACGACGCTAGCGCCGATATGCGTGGCGACAGACCGCGTACTGGCAATATCCGCGGGAAACATGAGTGAGGTATATACCCATATCATGATTTGAAATGATGTTATGAGGAACACCGGCGCGACCTGGATCAACCGCTTTCCCAACGGCAGAAGGCTTTCGCCGAGCGTGCCCCAGGTGAACCGGCCATGAAACATCACGGCGGAACCGAATGGCACGATGATAATCGCCGCGCCGAGCCCCATCAACAGCATGAACAGATTTAGTGGCTCGAGCCCTTCGACGCCCAGTGGCACGTTTGCAAGCCACAGTAGCGTGTTCGTAATGAGATTGAATTCAAACCACATCATATAAAATCGTTGCATCGCTTCCCGGTCGTCGCGTACTTTCCACAGGGGCCGGTCAATGTCCCGCCCCATCCGGGAAAACACAATGGTCTGCAACAATGCCGTTATTGCGCTGACAGCAATGAACGATACGACGTGTATCGCGTTTACCTCGGTGGGGAACGGCGGCTCCTTCAATTCGGGATAGCGGTACTCGATAAAAATTCTGACGGCCGAGGTCGCCAATCCCATGAGCACGCCGCCGCCGACGTATAGCGCAAGGGTTGGAAGATGCCGCTTCAACGAATCCGACGCGTTTCGTAACAACTCCACGGTGAACTACCCTGCCTGACCAGTCATTTCGATATATTGCTGTTGCTTAAACATGACGTATCGCGCGATTGCCTCACGATCCTCATCCGCGACGCGCACAAACGCGCCGCGCAGCAGATAACGTCCCGCGGGCAGCGGATTGATCGCCACAATACGCGCGTCCACTTCGAAGGTAATGGTGCGTTCCATTGGCAAATCCACTCCCACCCGCATCAACACCTGCGACGGCACGGGTTGCGGCACAACGACTGCCAGCCCGCCCGCGCTGATATTCACAATTTTTCCGCGCAGCCGCGTCACCACGCGCCGCGACTCCGTTTCACGGGGATTCCCATCCACGGCGCCGTCCATCACGCCGATGTTCGTGCTCTGTTCGTGGCGCACGCGATAATGCTCGCGCGACTGAATGCGGTCGAGCACCGACGTGTGATCGAACGCCAAGCCCGGAGGGTTCGCTTCGCGCCGCACAAATTTTGTGGTGTAGGTGTACCGCGCGTCGTCGTCACGGTACAGGCGAAACCGCACGTCCATACCGGGGGTATAGCGCGGCGGATCGACGTCAACCGCCATGCCCACTGTGAAATACGCCTCGTTTACCGTTTGCACCAGTCCCCGTTTCCATCGCGGCGGGCTTTCCGCCGCGTCGACGAACCAAACTTCCTGCGGGCTATAGAGCTGCCGCGTCGAAAAAATGCGCTGGCCGATCGGCGCTACGTCCAGCGCCAATCGCGTGCGCACATCGCGCAACACCGTACCGATGCGCTCAAATTCCTCCAGGTCGCCTGTGGCCCGGATGGCCTGCATCTCCGCCTCCACGCATTCGTCAAAATACTCGTGTACAGTGGCCGCGCGGTGCGGCTCGTCCGGCGACCAGCGCCGCAGCAATTCAGAAAGCACGGCCTCTTCTTCGGCCGTCAATTCCTTTTCCCGCGCGATGCTTTCGACCGAGTCCCACATGCCGACAACTCGCGACCGCTTTACCCGGCGTTGCCGCACAAACTCGACCAGAACCGCTAACGCAAGCAAGACAAGGCACACAACGACCATCCAGAAAAGAGCACCGGTGAATGGCGAGCCTGTCCCCATAAATTCCCCCGCTAAGCGATTCGGCAACGGTCACCCATGATAGGCGTGTTGCGCAGACGTTGCAAAAAGCAGTGTGGACGAGGTGGACTAAATGGACCGAGTGGACATAGAAGACCTGCGAGTTCGTCCGGGCCGTCAAACGCCACAACCACGGGTTCATTGAATCGCTACTGGAGCGCGAGTACGATCCGCGTTGCTCGGCAGTCGCCGCGCATTCGCACCTTTCATGCAGGAGATGAACCCGTGGCCATAACCATTTCTTCGACGAATTCCGCGATTGCCGCGTATCTCGCCAAAACCGATCCCGGCGACATCCATCCGGGGTTCCTGGCGTACATTGCAAACCTTGTGCAGGTGGCTTCGGTCGCGCCGGATGTTGCGCGCGGTGTCGTGCAGGAACTCGCGGACCAGCGCGCATACCTCAAGCTCATAGCCAGCGAAAATTACTGCTCGCTGGCTACGCAGGCGGCGATGGCGAATCTCCTGACCGATAAATACGCCGAAGGGTTTCCCGGAACCCGTTTCTATGAAGGCTGCGACAATATTGACGACATTGAGGCATACGCCTGCGCGGAGGCCTGCAAACTGTTCGGCTGCGACCATGCATACGTGCAGCCGCACAGCGGGGCCGATGCGAACATGGTAGCGTTCTGGGCGATTATCCAGGCCCGCGTAACCGTGCCCAGGCTGGCGGCGCTGGATGCGAAAGACCCGAGCGCGTTGTCGCATGAGGATTGGGAGACAATCCGGAAGGAAATGGGAAGCCAGCGGCTGCTCGGGCTCAACCTTGCCGCGGGCGGACACCTCACCCATGGCTATCGGCACAACGTGTCGGGAAAGATGTTTGAAGCATTCACCTACGGCGTGCATCCCGAAACGCATTTGCTCGATTACGATGCAATCGAAAAACAAGCGACCGAAGTGAAGCCGCTAATCCTGCTCGCGGGGTACAGCGCGTATCCACGCGCAATCGATTTCCGGCGCATGCGCGCGATTGCGGACAAGGCGGGCGCAGTGCTGATGGTGGACATGGCGCATTTTGCGGGCCTTGTCGCGGGCGGCGTGTTTACGGGCGATTTCAGCCCGTTTCCGCACGCGCACGTCGTAACTTCAACCACCCACAAAACACTGCGCGGTCCGCGCGGCGGCGTTGTTCTGTCCACCAAAGAGTTCGGCGAATACGTCGACAAGGGTTGCCCGATGGTGCTTGGCGGACCACTCGCGCACGTGATGGCTGCGAAGGGCGTCGCATTCACGGAAGCCAACAAACCGGCGTTCAAAACTTACGCGCACAAGATTGTCGAAAACGCGCGAACGCTCGCGGAAGCCTGCGTTAGTGAAGGGATGACAATCATATCCGGCGGCACGGACAACCATCTCATGCTGATCGACGCGACGACGTTTGGTCTCACGGGCCGTCAAGCCGCGGGCGCGCTGCGCGAATGTGGCATCACATTGAACAAGAACACAATCCCTTTTGATAAAAATACGCCATTGGTCACCAGTGGCCTGCGCCTCGGCACGCCTGCGATCACGACACTCGGCATGGGCGCGGCAGAAATGAAAGAGATCGCGGGAATCATCAAGCATGCGTTGTCGAACACCAAGCCGGGCGTAGTGGAATCAGGTGCAAACGCCGGCAAGCCGAGCAAGATTAACTATACGATCGACGCGAAAGCACTGGACGCTGCGAAGGCGCGGGTGAAGGAACTGTTGGATCGGTATCCGGTATATCCGGAACTGGATTTGAGATTCTTGCAGGAGCATTTTGCGTAGGCGTTTCAACGTGAGTTTAACTAAGGAAAGTGCTTGTAAATGTCCGAGCGGTTCAAGCATCTGAGAAAAGTGATGCAATTCGACTCGAAAGTTATTCCCACCCCGTAATTCCCGACGCGGATTCGGTAGTAATGGGTGCGGCCATGGATTTTCTTGATGTTTGAAATCTCTGCGAACGTTTTGGCTGCTTCGATAGCTTGAACCGCTGCCTTGATTTCGGCACGCGCGTGATCATCGGACAATTGCGCAAGTCTTTAACATAAGAAGTGAGGAATATGCACTTCACTCGCTTCCCTCAAGGGCAGCCATCACTTCGTCACGGGAAACGGCAGGAGACGTTGCTCCTTCGTCCATTGCGCGGCCCAAAGCGATATCCTCGACGACGTCTTCGACGATCGAACGCAAAAGGCCAGCTTTCTCATCGAATACCTCGGCAACAGCGTCCTTAATCGCCTGCTTCAGTTCATCATCCAATCGTGTCGGTAGCATTAGCCCTGCCTCCTCATGGCGATTATAGCACCAAATTGGGAAACTGTTTATTCGTTGCGCCAGCGTATCCACGCGTGCAATGATCCCGCCCTTGCGTAGGAAAGGAACAACATGAAAGCGGCAGTTCTCGAAGCACTTGAAACGCTCACTGTAAAAGAAGTCCCGACTCCGGAAATAGCCGATGACGAAGTATTGGTGCAAGTGGCTGCGTGCGCGGTGTGCGGGTCGGACATCCGCATGTTTCACCACGGAAGTCCACGGCTTGCGCCACCGGCTATCATGGGGCATGAGGCGGCGGGCACGGTTGCGGCGGTGGGTAAACTGATCACCAAGTTCCAAGTGGGCGATCGTGTCGCCCTTGGCGGCGACGTTCCCTGCGGAGAGTGTGTGTTTTGTGAAGCGGGCATCGGCAACAACTGCCAGATTAACTATGCGATGGGCTACCAGTTTCCCGGCAGCTTCGCGGAATACGTCAAGCTGAATCGCATGGTCGTGAACTACGGACCGGTACACAAGGTGCCGGATCACGTGTCGCTGGAAGAAGCCGCGCTGGCCGAGCCACTGGGGTGCGTGCTCAACGCGCTCGAGATTTCGCCGGTAAAATTTGGGGATTCGGTCGTGATCATCGGCGCAGGGCCCATCGGCTGCATGATTATCGAAGTTGCGAAGAAGATGGGCGCGGCGAAGGTGATCGTGGTGCAGCGGTCGCGCCCGAGGTTGGAACTCGCGCGGAAATTCGGCGCGAACGTCTACATCTGTTCGTCCGAAGAAGACGCCGTCGCTCGCGTGAAAGAGGAGACACGCGGCCTTGGCGCGGATGTTATTATTACGGCCAATTCATCACCCGAAGCGCAACAACAGGCGCTGCAAATGGCGAAGAACCGGGCCTGGATAAATTTTTTTGGCGGCCTCGCCAAGGATAACTCCATCGTTCCTATCGATACGAATCTCATTCACTACAAAGAACTGTTCGTCTGCGGCTCGCATGGCTGCATGCCTCGTCATCACCAGAAAGCAGTGGATTTGATTGCCGACGGCGTGATCAACGTCAAGCAATACATTTCCCATCGGTTTCCATTGGACAAGGCGCCCGAGGCATTTGCCGCCGCGGAAGGTAGAAGCGGCATGCGCGTAGTGATTGCGCCGTAGTATGTCGTTGCGGGTAGAAATTCACCCACACTGCCGTGTGCGGATGTTGGAGCGTGGAGTGATCGAGGAGGAAATCGTTGAAACTGTCGTATCTGGAATCTCAAACCCTGCCAGGCGTGGAAGAAACAAATTTCGAAAGGTGTTCGCGTATAATAGCTTGTGGAATAAGGTTTACTATCCGGAGAAGGAAATCACTGTTATTGCGGCCCCTTTCGATGGCGGATTCTTGGCAATTACGGTGATCGCCAGATATTTTTGAGCCGAATGCTCCGTGGAGTTTGGAAATATGAAATTGACGTACGATCCCGAGCACGACATAGCTTACATCTGTTTTCGCGAAAAGCCCGAACAGGTAGCCACAATCCAAGTGAGCGAAGAATTGAATGTGGACATTGCGGAGGATGGAAGCGTTTATGGGATTGAGCTCTTGAACGCAAATGAGCAGCTCAACGCAGACCATCTAAAGGCACTTCTGGTAGTCAATCAAGCCTCGGGGGTTTCGACGACAGTTCCCTTGACACTCTGAAGGTATCAGACCTCCCTGTTCATCAGGCTTTCGTGCGAGGATTCAAGAGTTCATCGGGTACACCACGAACCGCTCAGAGAATACCGCAAAATCAGAATTCCACGCTCCACCCTAAAGTAGCCCCCGCCTAAGTTGCCTTATTCCAGCGTTTTGCGGTAAACTACCCCGATCTTGGGCGGGCGCAAATCCTTGGGAGGTGCAGGTATCTTTATGACCCGTAGCATGACGGGCTTTGGCAAGGCGGCGGGCGAATACGACGGGCAGACCGTAACCGTCGAAGTGAGCGCCGTGAATAGCCGGTACCTGGACTGCAACCTGCGGATGCCGCCGGCGTGGAGCGCGTTGGACCCAATCCTCAAGCAGACGGTCCGTAAACACATTCAGCGCGGTAAGTTAACCGTCACGGTGAATCGAAAGCGCACAATGTCGTCAGCCAAATCGGTCAAGTTTGACCAGGGTATTGCGCAACAGTATCTGGACGCATCCAAAGAACTCGCTTCGATGATCGGAAGTTACGAAACACTGCCTTTGAGTGTGCTCGCACAGCTCGAAGGCGTGCTCTACCACGAAGAGGCCGATGAAGACCTGAGCGCGGTCGAGCCGGTGCTGGTGCGGATTACCGAGGAAGCGCTATCAAAACTCGACGCGATGCGCGCGAACGAGGGGAAGGCGCTGGCCGCTGACGTGTTGCTGCGCATCAAACTCATTCGAGAGAGCGTGGCAGAAATCGAGACACGCCTTCCCGAACTGAACACGCTTTACGAAGAACGGTTGCGCACGCGCATCAACGAACTGCGAACGGAAACTTCGATCACCGAAGAGCGGATGGCGATCGAAGTCGCGCTGATGGCCGAAAAGAGCGATGTGACCGAGGAGATCGTGCGTTTGAAAGCGCATCTTGATCACCTCGAAGAGATTTTGGGTTCAAAGGAGCCGGCGGGACGCAAACTCGACTTTCTGACGCAAGAGGTCCACCGCGAGGTGAACACGCTTGGCGTGAAGACCCGCGACGCAAACGTGGCCAAGGCGGTCATCGGCCTCAAGTCCGAGGTCGAAAAAATGCGTGAACAGATTCAGAATATTGAATAGGCGCCGGCCGGGAGGACACAGCAGTGGAACAGGCTGCATCGCCCGGGCGCGTGTTTGTCGTGTCGGCGCCTTCGGGCGCGGGCAAGCACACGGTGCTGAAGCGTGTCCTCAGCGGGGATGCGCGGCTTGGGTATTCGATTTCGGCCACGACACGCCCCCCGCGCGCGGGCGAGTTGAACGGTCGCGACTACCATTTTTTAGATCGGGAGACTTTCGAGAAGAGAGTGAGCACGGGCGGTTTCGCCGAATGGGCGGAGGTACACGGCAATCTCTACGGCACCTTGAGGAGCGAGTTGGATCGCGCTATCGAGTCTGGCAAAGACGTGCTGCTCGAGTTGGATGTACAGGGCATGCGCAACATGAGACGCCTCGGCCTGGACATGGTGTCGGTATTCATCATGGCGCCATCGCTCGAGGAGCTCGAACAGCGGCTGCGGTCGCGCGGGACCGACAGCGACGACGTGATTGCGTTGCGCCTGAAAAATGCGCGTGACGAAATCGCCGCGAAAGATGAATACGACCACGTCATCGTGAATGTCGACATTCGCGAGGCGGTGGAAGAACTGAAAGGCATCATCCGTGCCGCGCGGGAACGCGCGGACCACGGTGGCACAAAGGAGACGAGCACCTGATGAGCAACATTTCGGTGGAGCAGTTTGAAGGCAAAATCGACAGCCTGTACCGGCTTGTAATCCTGGCTGCGAAACGGGCCACGCAGATTTCCAAGCCCGATTCGCGCCCCCTGGTCCCGGTGCGGTCGCGCAAACCGACGCTGGTTGCGCTTGAAGAGGTCCTGAGCGGCAAGGTCAAAGCGCGGATTGGTACGGGCGATGAAGAGGATTTTATCGAATAGGGAAATCGTGCTGGGCGTGACGGGGTCCATCGCCGCGTATAAGGCGTGCGATCTCGCGTCACGCTTCGTCGAGTACGGTGCGCTCGTTACGCCGGTGCTGACGCAGTCCGCGTGCGAACTGGTCGGCCCGGCCACGTTTGAAGCGATCTGCGGGCGCCGCGCGATCACGCGCATGTTTGAGCCGCTTCAGAACCCCGAGGTCGAGCACATCGCCGTCGCGTTGCGCGCGCACCTCTACGTCATCGCGCCGGCTACCGCAAACTTCATTGCGAAGGCGGCGCACGGTCTCGCGGATGACTGGCTTACCACGACCCTGCTGGCGACACGCGCCCCCATCCTCATCGCGCCCGCGATGAATTCGAATATGTACGACCACCCCGCGACGCAGGAAAACATGCAGACGTTGAAACGGCGCGGCGTGCATTTCGTTGGGCCCGACGCGGGCCGTCTTGCGTGCCGCACGGTCGGTTCTGGACGCCTAATCGAACCCATGAAAATACTCGAAGCGAGCCTGCCACTCGTGAGCGAACGGCGCGACCTTCGCGGCGTGCGTATCGTTATCACCAGCGGCGGCACCCACGAGCCCATCGATCCCGTGCGCTATATTGGCAACCGCTCGAGTGGAAAGATGGGCCGCGCGTTGGCGATCGAAGCGCTTGCGCGTGGAGCGGACGTGACCGTCATCACCGGACCTTGCGATACGCCACTGCCGGAAGGGGCGCTCGTGATTCCGGTGGAGTCTGCGGCCTACATGGCCGAAACTGTCGTGAACCTTGCGCAGGACGCCGACGTGTTCATTGGCGCGGCCGCGGTTTCTGACTATCGCGTCGAAAACCCCGCCGATTCCAAACGAAAGAAATCGGGAAAAACAATGGACCTGGTCCTGGTTGAGAATCCCGACGTGATTGGCTTGGTGAGCGCGGTGAAAAAGCGGGGCCAGATTCTCGTCGGATTCGCGGCGGAAACCGACGACTTGATCGCCAATGCGCAAACAAAACTGAAAAAAAAACACCTCGATCTCATCGTCGCGAATGAAGTCAATACGAGCGAATCCGGTTTTGGAAAGGACACGTCGCGAGCGACCTTGATTAGCGGTAGCGGCGACGTCGAAACGTTGCCCCTGCTCACGAAAGATGAAGTCGCCGAGCGCATTCTGGATCGGGTCGTCGCGCTTCGCGGACGGTAACAAAGCGCGTTTTCGAAGGAGGGGAACAAATGAAAGCTGTGATCATCGGCGCGGGCCGCGGGCAACGCCTCATGCCACACACCGCCGACGCGCCAAAATGTTTTGCGGAGGTGCAGGGTAAACGCATCCTGGATTGGGGCATTGAAGCCCTGGCGTCCGCCGGGCTTGACGACTTCGTGTTCATTGGCGGATACCGCATTGAAATGGTGCGCGAGAACTATCCGCATTTTACTTTTTGTCACAACGCGGACTGGGCCAACAACAATATCCTCGAATCGCTCATGCACGCCGCGGACCACATGGACGATGGGTTTGTTTGCGCGTATAGCGACATCCTCTACACGCCCGAAATTATTCAGCAACTGGTCACGAGTCCGCACGACATGACGCTCGTGAGCGACACGGATTGGCGCGCGCGATACGTGCAGCGCACGGAACATCCGGAAGACGATGGCGAGAAGATCGCCGTGAACGGCAGCGCCCGCGTTGCCGCGATCAATCGCACGATGCCCTCCGAAGCGGCGCACGGCGAATACATCGGCGTGGCGCGGTTCACCCCGCGCGGCGCAGCGGCGATAAGAAAATACTATGAGGATGCCCGCGCGAAATATGGCGATGGCCCGTTTCTGGCCGCAAAGACGTTTCGCAAAGCTTATCTCATTGACCTGTTTCAACACATGATCGAAGCAGGCGAAGCGTTTCACGCGTTGGCAACACCGGGGGGGTATATGGAAATAGATACGAACCAGGATTTCAAGATTGCGCGCGAGGAGTGGGGCATATGAGCAGCACGATACCAAAATTCGCGGCCGGCGTGGTCGGCAGCATGCCGCGCTCGCAGTATGTTCGTGACCTGCTCGATCCCGATAAAGCGCCGAAGGACCCCGCCGTCTTTGATCGTCACATGAACGCCGCGATTGATCACATCCTCGCGCTGCAGGAAATGGCGGGTTTGGATATTGTGTCGGATGGCGAATACCGCAGACGGGCGTATATCGGCATCATCGCGGACGTGTGCGACGGGTTCCTTCTCGAACGCAAGTTCGGCGTGTGGTGGCATTCCGTCGTCGCTCCCATCGAACATACGCGCCCAGGTCTCGCCGCAAAAGAAGCGGCCTATCTCCGCGCGCGCACCGACCGCCTGATAAAAGTGGCGCTTCCATCGCCCTATTTGCTTGGGCAACGCATGTGGTCCGAAGAAAATTCGCGCGGCGCATATCCCACGCGCGTGGCCTTCATGGAAGCGCTCGTGCCGGTGTTGCGCGCCGAGTTAATCGCGTTGCGGGATGCGGGCGCGGACATCGTGCAATTTGATGATCCGCATTTGTGCCTGTTTGTTGATCAGCGCATCCGCGCGGAATACGCGAGTCCCGAGCGCGAGATTGATCTGTGCGTCGATCTGTTGAACGCTATTCTCGAAGGCGTCACTGGCGTGCATACCGCCATACACCTGTGCCGGCGTAACAAAGCGCGCGCAGGCTGGGTCGGCGAAGGTGGATACGGTCCAATCCTGGGCGCGTTGAAAAAACTGCGGGTGGACCAGTTTGTCATGGAGTTTACGATTCCCGTAGCCGGTGAGCTTAGCGTGTTACAAGAGCTTCCGGAGAATTCCATGATTGGTTTGGGCTGCGTCGATTGCCGCGGCGAAACGATCGATTCCGTGGATACTATCGTGGCTCGCGTCGAGAAAGCCTTGAAGCACCTTCCTCCCGAGCGCATTCTGCTCAACCCCGATTGCGGATTTGCTCCCGGCAACGCCGCCGACATTCCTATCGATGAAGCCTACGCAAAATTGTCGAACGAAGCCGAAGCCGCCCGGCGGCTTCGCGAGCGGTACGCGTAAGAATGCGCCGCCGCCCTAGAACCGAATCCGGGTCCCCGGGATTCCTGTGACGCTGAATTCAACGCCGAAGTCCCAGCCGGATTCGCGCTCGTTGATGAGGAGGGCGCCTTCGAGGCAGTTCATGACCCGGCGGACTTCGTACTTCTGGCGATAGAGCTCGCCGCGTTCGAGGTCGTAGCGGTGCTCAAACGCGACCGACCACTTGTCGTTGATGCGGTAGCCAAGCCCATAGAGTATTTCGCGGTTGAACACTTCTTCCTGAGTTTTCGTGTATGCGAAACCGACGCGCCCGTTGACATTGCCTCCGATGTCGCGGTTGTCGTAGTAGAAAAACGCGAGCATGCGATCATAGTCGCCGTACCGGGTGTTGTACTTGTCGGCGGTTTCGGGATCGAAAGGTCGATCCAGCACGCGCTCGTACAACTCGATCAATCCGCGCTGAACGATGAACGGGTCTTCGATATCGATGTCGCCTTCGTCCTCGGTGCTGTGATGCTCGGCAATTGTTTGCAAGCCCCACCAGGAGCGCGGGCGCAGATCGATCTCGAGTTCGTAGTCGTTCGATTCGCGAATTTCGTTCCACAGGTCCGCGCCGTGGTACAGCGAAAGCCGCGCAACCTGCCACGTCTCGCCCGTTTCCGCGTCCTTGCCCATGACGATGTTGTCGATTTTGCTTTCGATGCGGCTGCGGCCATACACGTTGTCATAGGCGTCAAAGCGCGGAGTTTCCTCGACGGTCATGGTTGGCGCGTCGCGATAAGAGAACGTCAGCGACGGAACGACGATATGCTTGAAGCTCGAAAAGCCCCACGCGCCGCCATAGGCCTTTTGAAAGCGCGACTGGAACGTCGCGCCTGTCAGGGCGGAGACACGCGCGTCGCTTTCACCGCCGTTCCGGGTTTTCGAATAATAGGTGGCCTCAAGTTCGACGAACGGCGTGATGTTGAGCGCGTCACCCAACTCGATGTCCGTGCTGATGCGGCCCACGTTTGCCGAGCGTAGCGCCGTATCGCCGTCCGGTTCGCGTTCGTTATAGCCGTTGACGGTGTCAAAGGTCAGGTACACGCGCGGCAATAGTTCGCGTTCGAGCAGGTGGAACGATACCTCGGGCAAGCGCTCGGTTTCGCTGATGAAATCGTGCGTGGCCTTCCGTACCGTGGCCGTTGCGATATAACCCGGCTTCGTGTGCGTGACATTGACGAACGTGCGCGGTTGCGTGCGGTCTTTGTATTCGTCGTAATAAAAATCTTTATAAAATTCCCGGTCGCCCCACTGCTCGAAATTTCCAAGCAGCACCGTGTGCGGCGTGATCTCCTGGCGGTGGTACCACTCGTAATACCCGCGGTCCTTCGTCGTGTACAGCGCATGGAACTCGCCCGCGCTGCGGAACAGCGGGGATGCAGGCGTTTCCATGTAGTTATATGAACCGTCAAAACCAAAGCCGACGCCTTCTTTTGTGGTTGGAAAAAGCCGAATACCCAGACGGAATTCCGGCGAAACAGCAAATTGCTGGCCCACGTTCAGGTAATAGCCCAACTCCGCCTTGCGGCCGCTGTCGAAGTCAAAACCCGCGGTTGGCGTTGGCCCGCCCTGATACGCCCAGCGCGGCCAATAGATCGGCGTCTTCGTGTTTCCGATTTCAAGCTGCGCGCCCTTCCCGAGGACACCGCCTCCGCCATCGAGTTGCAGGTCGCGCACGCGAATGCGGTAATACTCGTGCTCGCAATCGCAGGTCGTGAGCCAGAGGTCTTTGCCCTGTCCCTTGTTCTCGCCTTCCATCTGCAATTCTTCGCCGCCAAACCGGATTTGGCCCGATTGGCCCTCGAGGTCGTACATCACGCCGGACTGCGTCTGAAAATCGTAGATGATGTGTTGTGCGCGAAGCCGTCGCGTGGGTTCGATGATGTCGATATTTTTCGCGTCGAGACTTCCAATCGAGAGCAGTTTGCGCGTGAGATCGTCGTCGGAGTCGCCCATGCCGGTGAGCGGCGGCGGCGTTCGCAGCTTAGTGCTGCCCGGATAAATTATCGTCGTAATTTCATCAGCGAATGCCGTCGATGGCCCTTGCACGATTTCGACATTGCCGCTCGAGAACAGACGTCCCGTCATCGCATCGTATTCGATATGGTCCGCGGCAAATTCGACATCAGGCGCGCCGAGCAACCGGAACCGCACGTTGCCGTCCGCCTGCAACGAACCATCGGGGTTCTGAGTCATTTCGTCGGCTGTTACATCGAGAAATTCGTCGGCGCTCGTAGGCGGGGTGAATCCGCCTTCCGCTGTCAAGCCGCCTGAAATGCCTTCAGTTACGGCCTGTCCAATCGACGTCTCGTTCGCGACCCCGCTTCCGAGCGGGGAAATATCCGGCCGTTCGCCGCGCGAACGTGACGCCGCACCCGGCGTCATGTCTGGTTGCGGCACTTCGCCTCCGGGCCGGATGCGGCTCTTCCGCACGGGCCAAGGATTGGATTGCGACGACTTGGGCCGCCGCGCTTTCTTTCGATCCGCTTTCGTTTCTTCCTTCGCCGGTTCGGCGGGCAATTCAGAATCAGCTTGTGGTGTGGGCGTGGCAACGGGCGTTGGCGCGGGATCAGGAGAAACCTCCGGCGCGGTCGCTTCGGTCTCTGAT
>JAWXCN010000212.1:0-19631 GCA_034408725.1 Candidatus Hydrogenedentota bacterium | reverse complement strand
TCCCGGCTTGTCCGGATCAATGCACACCACCATCCCCGGCTCAATCTTCGTGTTGGCAACCGTGCGCACCTCGAACTTCTCCGCCAAATCGCTGCCGCCCGTGATGTTCGCAACGGTCATCTTCACCTCGCCCGTAACATCCAGCTTCGTAGTCGGAGCATTGTTGCCAATTCCAACGAAGCCCATCGTCGCGCCAGGCGTGCCCTGAATAAACAAGTGACCAGGCCCAGTCGCGAATTGACCGTTTGAATAGAACATCACCGACGCGCCAGCATCGGCGCCAATCAGGAGGCGAGAAGCAACTGCTCCGAGAGTGGCCGCATTCTGCAAATTGCCGGCTGCGCCGCTTCCGTAGGCTTGCATGAAGAATCGTGCTCCGGAATGTCCGACCGTCATTCGAATCGGGGTGGAACCCGTAAGTGCGGTAGGGGAATTTACATCTAACCTGGAGATAAAAGCTCCACCCGTGTTCGTAATGGAGACGTTGCCGTCTGTCACCGTCACATTAGGATCACCCAGTTCCACGGCGTTCGCAAACCCGCCACAAAACAGGACGATTGCCGCAATGGCATACATAGTCAGACAATTCAACCGTTTCATTGATCTTGCTCCCTTTCGATGTGCGGCTTAAAATTCCCTGTCCGCGCGTTCCCGCAATAGACCACTATCCTACACCCCAATCGACATTCCGGCAACTCCGTTTTTGACACATATCCAGGGCGATCCGGGCAGCGGCCCGCAATCAGAACGTTCATCTACTGTACTCCATAAATCAATTGCAGTCTACCCCATTTTTGCCAGTTAAAAGCAATGTTTTTGGGGAGCCATAGTATTTCGAGTCGAGTTGCATGCCTGTATCCGGTGCGTTACCATGCCAACCAGGCAGGTCAACCAAACACACGCGGAAATATGAATGACTGACTCTACCAAGCGCGAACAGGAAATCGATGCCCTCGTTTCCGAGTTTAGGCTTCCAGAGACGGTGTACGTCACGCAACCATCATTGCCAAGCCTCGACGCATACGGCGACCTCCTCAAAGGAATTTGGGAACGCAAATGGCTAACGAACGGGGGCGTTTTGCACGCCGAACTCGAGTCTGAACTTGCCAATTACTTGGACATCGAACACCTCAGTCTGTTTTGTAACGGTGCTATAGCTCTGCTGGTCGCGCTCCAGGCGCTGCGAATCACCAGCGGGGAAGTCATAACGACCCCCTTCACCTTTCCTGCCACTCCCCACGTATTACATTGGAATCGCGTCACTCCGGTGTTTGCAGACATTGACCCAAAAACGTTCAACCTCGACCCCGCGAAAATAGAACGGCATATTGGATCGGATACAAAGGCAATCCTGGCTGTACACGTCTATGGGACGCCCTGCGATGTTGACGCCATTCAGGCCATCGCGGACCGTCATGGTCTTCATGTCATATACGATGCGGCACACGCCTTCGGTGTAAAGTACAAAGGTCGCGCCTTGGCGGACTTCGGTGATATATCCATGCTGAGTTTTCATGCGACGAAACTCTTCACAACAATTGAGGGCGGGGCGCTCGTTCTGCACAACGAAGCCCAAAGAAAACGCGTTAACTCACTGAAAAATTTTGGAATCGCCGATGAAGAAACGGTCATCGGTCCCGGAATCAATGGGAAAATGAACGAATTTCAGGCGGCCTTTGGCCTGCTCCAACTCAAAGATGTCGATAACGAGATCGAGAGGCGGAGACAGATCGCCGGGCTTTACCGCGAATTACTCAGCGGAATTCCGGGCGTAAAACTCTTGATACCGAACGCACATACCCGAGAAAACTTCGCGTATTTCCCCATTGCCATTGACAGCGATCGGTTCGGCATGTCACGCGATGCACTGTACCTTGCGCTCAAGAAATTCAATATCCATACCAGAAAATACTTCTATCCCCTCTGCTCGCAATATCCGTGTTACGCCGCGCTTCCATCCTCACGATCCGCAAACCTGCCCGTAGCCGAAAAAGCCGCGCGCGAAATCCTGTGCATTCCCATTTACGGCAGTCTCGATCTGAACGTTGCGCGTCACATCGCGAATGTCATCCGTAAGTGTCAGGAGCTTTCTGTTTCTTGACGCTTTCCTAACCCTCATGTAAGAACAGCGTATCCAAACCCTGTCTTTCCAAACCCATTCCCATTATAAAACAGGTAAGCGCCGTCGCCACGTTTATAATAGTGGCAGTACTGCATCATGTCAGCATCCCAACCGTTCTCTGAACGCTCTATACCGACTTCGCTGTCTTTCCGAACCCAGTCCGTTCCGTTTTTTGATTCGGCGTAGCCAAGGCGGTAACTCTGCTCCCTTTTCGTTCGATAGTCCTTCACGGAGCGATACGAGTAGATCATTTTATAAAGACCCGCATCCTTAAATACACAGGGCCGTCCAATCGCCCCGGCGAAACTATCGTAGTCAATACAAACCTTGCCGGTTTTTACCCAGTAAATCCCGTCTTCCGATTCCGCGTATTTTACATGGTAGTGTGGCTCCGCATGACCATCGATAGTCTCCCAGCCGGTGCAGGAGATATACCACATTCGCCAATGATCAGATTCCTTGATTACACACGGAGCGGTATTGAAAAATGGTTCGTCAATCGCGCGGTCGCAGATAGGTCCGATCGAGTATTTTTCGAATGTTTTGCCGCCATCGTCGCTCACCGCCAACCCAATCGAGAGCCGATAGGAAACGGTCACCTGCGGATTCCAACCAATGTAATAAAGATACTTCCGCCCACCATGATTCAGAATCCAGGATGGCATTATTCCGGAATCATCGAAGGTGCCAGGCGATCCCCATTGTAATACCGGCCGATCATGAACGTAGAGGACTTCGCCAGGATTGTCCGCGGCAACTTCTAAATAGCTCGTATGGGATTTTCCATTCTCATCGCGGCAACCAAAATATATGCGTATCCTATCCTCGGAAATGCAGTCTGCGACTGGCAAGGAAGCATGTGACATCATCCAGTCATAGTTTCTCTCGGGTGCAAAAACGACCCCTTTTTTCTCCCACTTCATCTTGTTTCGATCCCTTCAAACGAAATTTTATAGACGTGCTAGAACTCTAAATCCTTGCTGATTACGCCTTCCTTTCTCGTGGCGGGATTGCCTTTATAAACCCCCCAAGGTTCCGTATTGCGCGTAATACTCGCGCCCATCGCAACCATCGTACCCTCGGCGATGGTCAAACCATCACGAACGGTGGAATTCACACCGAAAAACACATGAGACTCGACACAACAATGCCCAGACAACACAACGTGGGACGTAAACATAACGTGGTCTTTTATGACACTGTGATGGCCGATGTGATTACCACTCCAAAGGACAACATTGTTTCCGATTGGTGTATAAGGCTGGAGGGTGTTGTCTTCCAAAATAAAGCAGTTGTCCCCGATCTCGGCACCCGGAAAGACCGTTGCGCGAGAGCTCACGTAACTTACCAACCTATAACCCTTTTGCTTCGCCTGATTGTAAATGTCCTCACGCAGCATGTTCATTTTGCGCGGAGACATAGGTGCAAAAAACATGCAATCGTCGGGCGGATAAATGGATTCGACCTCTTCAAAAGGAATAACCGGTAAATCATGGAATCTTCTATCCTCAGGTAAATACTTCTCCGACACGGAGAACGCCACTACTTCGTGCTCCGAATCGTTCGTTAAATAGAAGTGTCCAAGTTCGGCGAAATCCTGAACGCCAAATATAACTACTTGTGCCACTGTTTTTCCCGCCTATTTGTAAACATAGGTTGTATATTCGTATAACTTGTAATCATTTCTGATAATAAAATTACGAGACACGTTCCTCGTCAAGAACCAGGCCAAATCATCCAATGGAAGGTGAAATAAATCCTGTCGCTCCCAATCCACCTGCTTCGACATTACGTTGAACGCCATGCCTTTATTGCATTTCTGGAACACAACGGTTGTCAACCGCATAAAGTAGTCGAGCATTTCGTCAAATGTAAGGTCGCGTTTCTCCGTAAACACTCCGTTCATTACGATGTAATCAAAAGTCGGCAGCGCCGTCGCGTCGTATAGAATGTCCAACTCGTAATAGGCATTTTGAGGGAACTTTTCTCTCGACGCTTTTACAAATTCCGGCGACATATCCAAGCCGGAATACTCGATGCCTTCATAGCCCGATCTGTTGATATATTCCAATAAATGGGAAACCCCACAACCAAAATCCAACAGACTGACCGCCTCCGCTTTTCGTTCAGACACTACTTCTAGCATGATGCGATATCGCGTGTCAGCATCCTGCTGATTCGGCCAATCCACGCCTCTGTGAGAATCGCCAAACTGCCGAAAACACGATTCGTAATGCTGAACGATGGTCTTGTATTTTTCGTCGTGCATTTGCGCCTATGAGAATTCGCCCGTTCGATATGCAGGAAAGTAATTAAAATTTGTCTTGTCAGACAACTCTGCGTATGCGTCTTTTTGAAAAATTCGCCCGCACAAATAAACCTGCTTCGTGCCGTTGCTCCAGCCCGATTTAAACCGGGTTAGTCCGTCATCTGTAACCGACGATGTTCCCGCTCCAGCCCCGAAGCTGAGCCACTTCAGGCCGTTCTCCTTAAAAAAATCAATTGCGTGCCAAACGATCCCATAAGAAGCCCGGTGCGCATATCCCGCTTCGGAGTAAGCGCCGAGGTGATAATAAGCAATTTCCCCCTGGATGTACCAAAGCATCGCACCAACCATTTTGTCTTCAAGCAAGGCCCGGAACATCACGATTCCTGGCGTCCTAAGTTGTGCGTCGAATGAACTCCTCGAAAACTCAGCAATCCCTCGCACCTTATGACGCGCTACCAACATCAAGTAAAGTTCAAGCCATTCTGACAAATGTCCGGATGGCTCGCGAGCAATTTCAATTGTCAACGACTTGAGCGACTTCCGTGCGTACCGCGAATTGTGGCTGGATACATACTCTGCCTTGGCTTGGTTTAGCTCAGTGACGTAGTGCTCCTTAAAAGCCATTATACGATCAGGAAAGCATTTGCCCAATAAATCAGCATCATATGCCCCAAATGGATCGGTCACAATAGTCAAGCTAACGAGCTCGGAGGAAACCTCATCCAAGTCATCGGGCAACCCCTCCCAGTCATTACAGCAAAAGATTGGGTAGCACCCCATTGCGTCATACTTTCCGCTCTCAAATATCCCTCGCCGCAGAATCCATGACTGGCTTTTTTCCAATCGTCGAGGTACCCCCAAGGCAGCGAATGAGTGCGCGTACATTTCACTCAAATACCCGGACTCGGCGGTTTGCTCCCTTGAAGGGTTCACTGGTCGCGCTTTCGTAGGGTTCGCACGATGTACGCAGGCTGGTTGTACAAGATATTGAAAATGCGAATCACGAATTCACCCACTGCTGCTAGTACCGCAAGTAGCGCAACCATTCCTGCCACTAGAACATTGAGCAAAAGGCCATTTGAAACTTCTTTCAGAATTGTCACAGGGAAAAAGCTTTCTAAAATCAATCGTGAAACGAACGCGCAGGCCACCAGGAAGCACACCACCGATATTGCCTGAAAGGGTTTATCGGACAATCGGACTATGTTTGTCATATTAAATTGCCACAGCTTCCGGAACGTCCATCCCGATTTACCATATTTCCGGGGAAAATGGGACACCGGAATCTCTGCCACGCGGCCCGCTTACGCAATGACATCCACTGCAAGCCACGGTTTGAACGGACCGTAACCGCCTCCGCGTATCAGTGCCATTCGCATTGCCTTGAATGTGCATCCGAAATCCTTCAGATTGCTTCGTGAAATTTTTCGCATGATAATATTCGCAATACGCGAGGGGATGATGCGCATCAACGCGTCTTTTCGGTTTCTTCGGCAACCACTTACGATGTCATAACCATCGTCATACTTATTCATTAGATATTTTATCTCAGAAGGATCGAGCTGAAGGTCACTGTCCATGACCACGAGACATTCCCCTCGAAGGTGTTCGAATGCTGCCGTCTGGGCCGCTGTTTGACCGGAATTACGGAACAAATCGATTATCGCGTATACACTAGGGTCCTTAGAATATATACTCTCCAGTTTTTGGAAGGTTCCATCCGTACTTCCATCATTGACAAAAACAATTTCGTAACTGCGATCAAGCGATTTCATGGCCGACGCAAGCTGAGTGTAAAACTCATCGATGCTTTTCTCTTCAAAATAACACGTGATCAGAACGCTAATTTCTGGCAAAGCTAGGTCTAGAGTGCCTTGTGTCATCGCGCGAACCCGGCTTCGGTAATCGCGAAAAGCCCTATTCTTTCGCGCAAAAGACAGTAGGTTCCCGCCAACATGACCGGTAAAAGCGCCATCGCGTGCGTTAACAAGGTAAGCGCTTTAACCGTTGATAGATCTGCTCCTGGCGCCGAAATGATAAATCCAGTGGCTACGGCAAGATGAAATTGCCCAATCATAGCCGGCGTGATCGGTGCAATCGTGAATGCTATAGCGATTACCTCAATTACCAGAGGCGTGTACCAAGGGCACCGAATCCCAAAGGCCAGAATGACAAATCCTATGCAAGAGATCGACAATACCCATGTGACAAGCGAGAGGCAGATAGCGGATACCATATCTCGACCAGACCGTAGCACGTGAAGACCATTGGCGAAATTGCTTAATGAATCGATAATTCGTCGATTCAGCGGGCCGGGAAGTAATCGCCCAAGCCGATCATCCAAAAAAGACTTAGCCGCGTCTTGATAACGGCAAAGCACATAGAAAAGCGCCAAAATGACAAGTAACGCCAAAACAAGTAATGCCACAACAAATTTGAGCAGATTGGGGGATATAATTAAAGGCTGGGCCGTGTGAAAAAAATCCGCGGGAACTATTATAGGCCGATCAGTTGGAAAGACTGTCAACGCAACCAATACCATAACAATCACGCCTATGAGATCGGTAGTTCGATCCAAAGCGACTAATGCAAGTGATTTTGGGAGTTCCAGCTTAGCTAAACGAGTTAGCACGTACGCGCGGACAAACTCTCCAAGCCGTGCGGGGATCAGAATATTGAAAAGAAATCCAATCTGTGTTGCGCTGAATAGATATCGGAAAGGAACGTGCATTGTAGGTCTTACGACGAAACTCCATCGGTACGTCCTGGTATATAGGCTTGCCCACAGGGGAACCTGCGATAAGAGAAGCCAACCAGGGTGTACGGTCAATATTGCGTTAAAAAGCGCATTCCAGTCTGTTCCCCGGAAGACAAACCACAACAGAAAAACGGCGAATAGGACTCCGACGATAAGGTTGAATGTAACCCTGACCAACGGGCGGTGTGTGAGCATGGTACTAAACGCCCTTTATCGGACGCAGTAAGATAAATTGACTTGCAAGCCAATCGCTACACCACCACATAGCACAACTTCGCATCAAGTATTAATCTCCCCGAAATTCATCTTACACCCGCAAATCAGCCCGCTGCGACTATGCCATTGACCACATCGTGGAAGCAAGTTACGCGCATAGGCAGACAGACAAAATGCGCCATTAGTCCCCGACCTCAAACCACGCCGCGTCCAGCCGGTACAGGCCCTTGGGGTCGTTTCGAATGATGATGCGGAGTTGGACGTTGCTGGTGTCCACATCTTCCGGCAACAACGTCTCTGCGCGGACCTCCACCCATTCGCCTTTCGATTCGGGAAACGCTTGCGAGACGAGTCCCTGGACGTTTGACCCGTCCTTCACACAGATGGTGAGGAACATCGCATTCGCCAACGACGCCTTTCCCCAGACGCTTGCCGTCACGCGTTTGCCGGCGTCCCCCGCGATCAGCGGAACGGCATATGCGACAACCGTCCACACGTCGGCGTTTCCCCGCAGCGTTAGCGATTGCGCGCCTTCTTTTGCGCCCGCGCCCGCTTCCGCATCCGGCACGATGGACTCCGCTGGCGACACGGCCCAGCCCCGTGGCCGTCCGGTGTCGTCGCGATGCTCAAACGAGAAATTTTCGATCAGATTGCGCGACGCGGCGCCGCTTCCGTCCGAATCCGGCGCGCCGTCCGGTCGCCACGCGAGCAGCGTCTCCAACGTTTCCCGCTGATCGATGCCCGGCTTTCGCGGCGGAGCCCCCCTCTTGTCCGCGCCGGAGCACGCCGCGAATCCCATCGTCAAAATCGCCGCCGCCGCGCAAACAATTCCGCGTTGTCCATAGTTACCGCGCATCGCGCACCATCCCTTGCAACGGCGAATCCGCGCGCAGTTCAAAAACTTCGCAAAACGGCTCGAGTTCCGTGTACGGCACGGTAGCGATCTTCTGATAATGACGCTCGACCAGCGCGTTCACCGGATCGATCCGCGGATCAGCGGAATACGTGTTCCCCGCGCGCGCCAGCCGCACGCAATACCGGGGCACTCGCCGTTCTTGCAGCATGTATTCCAGCGAATTGTGTGCGCCCCACAACGGGTTGTCCGCGCCGCTCCACGACCTGTCGAGAGCGGGCCGCGTGCCCGTGACGTAATACACAACCGGTAGGTGATGGTACGCGAGCAGAAAATCCCCGCGCGCAACCTTCCCCGCGAGGAACGTCGTCAACGCATCCAGACTTCGCGCGTCCGCGGGCAGCGTCTTAATCCCCGCCACTCCCGGCGCCGTGAACGCGGCGGTCTGATGCGCTATGTACTTCTCCTTCATCACGTATTGCCAAGGCAAACCGTACGTGATGCACGCAAACAGCCCGGCGAACAACGTCAACGCGAGCGCGCGACTGGCGTGCTCGCCATTGCGCACACCTGCGCATTGCCATACTGCCGCCACCGCCAGCGGATACAGCACCGGCACGAGATACATGATCTTGAACGCACCCACGCTAAGAAATGAATACACAAACGCCAGCGGCAGTGACAACGCCAGCGCCGACACGTAAACGACGCGCCAGTCATCGACATCGTCACGGGCGGATTGCATGGCCGACCGCAGCGCCACGCCGCAGTGCAGCCCTAAACACATCAGCGCCACCCGCAGGTATCGCGCATGAAACGGCGAATGTTGCAGCTCGTACCGCGACGATGGTTCCAGCACCACCAGCGCCAGCACCGCCCCCGCGAAAGTTCCTGCGACAATGACGACAACTGCCCGAGCCTTCCCGCCGAGCGTTGCCGCAAACCAATATGCCGCGCCCGCCGACGCCACCAGCACCGACAAGTCAGGCCAGATGGTCTCCCAATAAATTTTCAGCTTCTGCGCGAGTGAAAACGCATAATGCGTGGGCGACGTAATCGCAGTGGTCGCGTAGAGGTAATCATCTGCAAGGCCGAACGCTACCACGATTCCAACGGCCACGGCCACCAGACACGCCACCGTGCCCGACTGCACTGCGCTAATCAGGATCAACCGAGTCCGCCCTCTCCTGAAAACGAACACCGGCGCAAACCCAAACACCAGTACGACCAGCAGCGGCACGTAAATCACCGCGGCCACAAACAGAATCGCGCCGGAGAGCGCCGCCAACAAGGCCGCGCGGCCCTTTCCCTCCTGCCGCACAGCCATCAGCCAGCAACACCATGCAAGCACTGCAAGCGCCACCGGCGTGTTGTGATAATTCGGCGACCACGAATTGTTCATCATAAACACCGACAACCCGCACGCAAACGCCAACGGGATCGCCGGAACAAACCGGCGCAACCCCATAAACAGACAAAACGACGCAAACACTTCCAAAACAACGTTTGCGCACCGCAACTGATACACCGTCACCCCGGGAAACATCATAAAAATCGGCGCGAATACGATATCGAACATCCGCTGCGGATTGACGATCTCATCGCGAAACGGCACGTCCCCCAGCGCAATCCGCATTGGCGAAGCCAGGTAATATCCCTCGTCGGTATAGCTCAATCCAAACTGTGAACGGTAGAACCCGAATAAAAGCGTCGCAACAAAAATTGACATCACCGCGATCGTGGCCACGCGATCCTTATGCTGAAAGTTCATTTGGACTGGTCCCTGGGAAACGACGGCGTGCGGCAATCGGTCACCCGGCATACCCCGAAAAGGTTTTGAAAGTCGCCGGGGAAAGTGCGCAAAAGCGCCTAGCGACTATGCCACGCGCTCTCAGACCGAATCAAACAAATGTGCGACGGCGGTTCAAAAGTCCCCTCGACATTGCGCCGTGCGCAAGATGATCGTTACTATTCGCTGGCATGCGCTATCGTCGGCATCGGGGTCGCCTCCGTTTTTTCACGGGAGAAATTTCCAATCGTTTCCGCCAATTCAGATAAGTTATTGCCCCCGCGCCGCGAGCTAAAGCCTCCCATACCTGGGCGGCGGCCTGTCGATTGGCGAACCATCATAGCTTTGTTTCTCATAATCGCCGTCGCCGCGTGGTTGCGATTGGCGTGGCTCGATTTCCGCGGCTTCTGGATTGACGAAGCCGACTGGCTTGGGGCGATCGACGTGCCCTCGATAGCGCAAGCCGCTCAGGCCGGCAATTTCCCCCACACGCCGTTCTTCGCAATCGTGATGTGGCCCTTTCGTTCCCTGTTCGACGACGACTGGTCCGCCCGGATGATTCCCGCGCTGTTGGGTATCGCCACCGTGCCGATGCTGTATGCCATTGGCGCGCGCCTGTTCACGCCAGGGGCGGGAATGATTGCCGCAGCCGTGCTTGCGCTCTGTCCGATTCACGTGGACTACTCGCGCCAATTCGAGCCCTACGCAATGGCCGCGTTCATGATCACCGCGGCGGTGCTGCTTATGCTTCGCGCACGCGACAGGCCCACCCCGCGGCGCTGGCTCGTGGCCGCGCTGGCGAGCGCTGCGAGCATTTACGGAAGTATTTTCGCATCGGTTGTGCTGGGACTTATCAGCGGCGTGCTGTTCCTCGGAGCGGCCGGATCCGGGCAAATCAAACGCGCCATCACGACATGGGCCGGATTCTGGTGCGCCGTGCTGGCGGTCTATCTCCCGTTTTTCGCGTACTCCTTTTTGTTCAAGGAACGCGTCCACGGTCTCGGCAAAGGCGACCAGTTCAGCGCGTACTTCCCCACCGACTACAATTTTATTGACCGCGCGCAGCTTGTGTGCGCGGGCATCTGGCGCGATGATCGCATCGAATTGACGGCGCCGCTGCTTGCATGCGCCATTTTGCTGTGGACCATCTCGCTGCTATGGGCACGAAGAAAACCGCTGGCGCTTGGCGTCGCGCTGGCATGGGGTGGCGCGGCCGCGTTGATAGTGCTCGTGGCATACACGCAGCACTACCAACCCACGGGCCGCTACTTCATCACCACCATCCCCGGGTTTTGCCTTCTCGCCGGAGCAAGCCTACACGCGTTACTGGCGCCGCCCGTTCACCGACGCTATCTTCGCTTTGCATCACGCGTATTTGCCCTGTTGTTGTTGGCGCCTCTCGCTTATTGGAACCTTGGCGCGCTCGCCGCGTACTACGTCGCGCCGCCCACGGAGGACAATAAACATCTGCTTAAAGCCGTCGAAGCCGCTGCGCGTCCCACGGACAAAATTTTCTGCGCGATTGCCGATCCGCCACTCATGATCGAGCGTTACGCTCCGTCGCTGGCGTCCATCGCAGAGACCATTCCACTCAGCACTTTTCCGGAAACAATCGCCGACCATGCCATCGGCCAAACCCGCGTGTGGTACGTGTACCGTACGCCCAAAGCCGGCAACATTATTGCCGCCATCAAGCAGCGCGGCTTGGCCAGCGTGGAGTTTCCCGTGCGCGGACGCAACACCTTCGCGATTCTCATTTGGCCCAAGGGAACCAGCGGCAACCAGATTCAGTCGGATACCATCGAAGCGTTGACAGCGGCAGTACATCCCGCGGGCGCGAATGGCGGCGAGTTGCGCACGCTCCTCGCCAACGTCACGCAGGCGCCGTCCAAGGATTTACTCGAGTCCGCACTCGTGCCATTCACACGCCAGTGCATCGCAAACCCCACCGACGCCGCGGCGCATGCCGCGTTGGGCAAAACGTACGCCGCGCTCGAACGCTACTCCGACGCCGCGCGCGCATACAGCAGAGCCATTCTCGTCGCCAACGGGGAGAACGAAATGGCTGGACTCGCTGATGGATTACTGTCGGCGCTCGCAAAAACCGAGGAAAGATCACCGCTGATCGTCCGCATGGCGCTCAATAGCCTTTCCCCCATTTCCGTTATCGTAAATGGTTCTTTGGAACAAAAAGACGAAACGGGACGGCCCCGCGGTTGGATCGTATCACCGCCGGACGCGCTGATAGAATCGCGCGACGGCTCAGCATTCGACGGCAAGGAATACGTTGCGCTCCGCTCCAGCAGCGAAAGCTGGAGCATCCTCGGTGTGAACATCAATGCGGGCCGCGCCTTGCTCGATAACGGTGCGCTCACCGTCTCCGCCTATGGCAAGGCGCCGGCGGATACCATGTTCCTAAGCGTCGACGCCCGCATCCAGGGCACGTTCACCACCTTTGCACGCAAAGCCTGGCCCGAATCCGCTGGCGACTGGACCATGCTAGGACTCGAAGTTCCCGACATTCCCGCCTTCGACCCCGGCACACTCCAACTCCGCATCTCGATCCGCAACGTCGCGGGCCGAACCGCGCTCATCGATAATGCGAAGGCGACTCTTCGTCTCGCGCCGAGATAAGGTGTGTTTGGTTACTACTTACCCGATTTCTGAAGCAGCGCCTTTCCCGCGTCAATAGCCTGCGATACTACGGTGGGCCCGAGTTGTTCGCCGTAGAATGACACGCCAGGTTCGTAGCCGCCTTTGTGATATTCATCGGGTGGAAGCATGTAGCTGATCCATTCGTTGCCGAGTCCTGCGATTATGGGATGTTTCGCGCCGGCGGTTGCGAGCGCGTCCTTGATTTGCATGCCGAGTGATGAAGCCATCTCGCCGGGAATGGATACCGCCAATAAGTCGCCCACACGCAGTACGCCAAGGTAGGAGGTTTCCGGCGAAAGCGCATCCAGCAATGCGGGAAGATTTTCGGGAGTGAGTCCGTATTCCGGACCAGCGGCGTCTTTGAGCGCGGCGGGCACAACGCGCTCTGGCAATTTCAGCGTGGTCATCGAATAATCGAACACTGCTCCGTCACTAGTCTCGATAGTCTCAAGCAACGCCAACACATGTACCGCGATCTTCCGTCCGTAATCTTCCATGCGCGCGAACTCGCTCGGACCCTCTGCGCCTCTGGTCGAGATGTCCCCTTCCGCGCCGTTGGCGTAGAGGCATGTGGAACCCGGAACGAACGCCTCGATATCGCGTTGCAGGTAGCCCGGCCAATCGGCGGTCACGACCATGGTCTCGGAGTTTGAGAAGGTCGGGTGTGCTGTCCAATTAACGAATATGGCGAGAGGCGTTCCGTTTTCCGCCTCGAACCGCGTCACGGTGATTTCGTTGTCGATGATCGGGCTGTCGCGGCGGTTCCGGTTCAGGTTTTCAATTTTTGCGGAGGCCGTGCCAACTTTCACCGGCTGAAAATTCTTGTTCGCGTTAATGATCGCCTCGGCAATACGTTCAGCGGTGAACACCAGCAGCTTCTCATCGAAGATGCCGATGGCCTTGTTATCAAACGTATTCTTGCGGTTCATCGCAGACATCTCGGTCGCGCCGTGGCTGTGGCTTGCGATAAGCATGAGATTGTCGGAGGCAATCCCCGTGTCTGCAATGCGCGTCAGCACTTCGTCGCGCAAGGATCGCGGAATGCCGAGCAGGTCAGTCGTGACCAGCGCAAACTTCTTGTCGCCCTGCTGGAGAATGAGCGCCTTGCACATGATGTTGTCGTGCACGCCTAGCGCGGGCTTATTCTGGCGTTCGCCATATCCGCCCAGCGGCACGTGCAACGCCTTCGTGTCCGGCGTGATCGACGAGACCGCGACGCCGGCGGTCAACGTTTCCGCGGCGTTCGCGAATAACACTGCGCACGAAAAAAACAGCACGGCTGGTAAAGAACGGAACAAGTTAGGCATGAGGACGATCCTTATCGTTGTGCTGGCTCCAGAAGTCAGAAAGATTCCCCTATTGTAAGATTCACGGGGGGTATTGGCAATGCGAACGCCAGCCACTCTCATGCAAATTGGATCTGTCACTTACATACCCAATGTGTTGCACTCTGTACACACGTACATGGAAATTAATTCAAGGGTAATTGATGGATTTTCTCGGTTTGGCTCATTGGAGACCTCCGGTCGAGCGTGTGGCGCGGTCAGGAGACCGGCCACAACGGCGGGAAACACGAGACGCGAACGGGAGACCGGCCCACACGGCGGGAAACGCGAGACGCGAACGGGAGACCGGCCACAACGGCGGAAAACTCAACGGCGGATGCGCGTGGCACCGGCGGGAGACCGGCTAAAACGGCGCTGTGTTATGCCAGAACATCTCGCACGACGCGGCCGTGTACGTCGGTCAGCCTATAGTCGCGGCCTTGGTGGCGGAAGGTCAGGCGCTAGTGCTCGATGCCGAGGAGGTGCAACAGCGTGGCGTGAAGATCGTGGACGTGTACGGGGTTATTGGCGATGTTGTAACAGTAGTCGTCGGTATCGCCGTAGCCCATGCCGCCTTTCACGCCGCCGCCAGCAAGAATCACAGAGAAACAGCGGCCATGATGATCGCGGCCATAGTCGTCGCGCGAGAGTCCGCCCTGGCAGTACGATGTGCGGCCGAATTCGCCGCCCCAGATGATCAGCGTATCTTCCAGCAGGCCGCGCTGCTTCAGGTCTTTGATGAGGCCGGCGGTGGGTTGATCCGTGTCGCCGCACTGAAGTGCGAGGTCGCTGGGGAGGTTGCCATGCTGGTCCCAGCCGCGATGATAGAGTTGGATGAACCGCACACCGCGTTCGGCTAGGCGCCGCGCGAGCAAACAGTTCGCTGCATAGGTCCCCCGCTGTTGCACATTAGGACCGTACAGATCCAGTACCGATTGCGGTTCGCCGGAGTGGTCGGCAAGTTCCGGCACGGAGAATTGCATGCGGTAGGCCATTTCGTATTGCGCGATGCGGGCGTTGATCTCCGGATCGGCAAATTCGTCGTATTCCGCGCGGTTCAACTCCGCCACAGTATCGAGCATGCGCCTGCGCGCGGTGTCGTTCACGCCGGGCGGATTACTGAGATACAGGACGGGGTCCCCGGTCGGGCGCAAGGTTACGCCCTGATGCTCGGAAGGCAGAAAGCTTGCGCCCCATAGATTTTGGCGCAATGGTTGGGCCGGGCGCCGCGAACTGCCGAATGATACGAGCACGACGAAGCCCGGTAGGTTTTCGTTTTCACTTCCGATGCCATAGCTCATCCACGCGCCGAAGGATGGGCGGCCGGGTTGTTGGCTGCCCGTCTGCATCATGGTCATACCGGGGTCGTGGTTGATGGCTTCGGTATGCATGGATCGGATCACGCAGAGTTCGTCGGCGACTTCGCCGATGTGCGGAATGAGTTCGCTGAGCCACAGTCCGCTCTGGCCATTCTGTCGAAATGCAAACTTTGATGCTGCCACGGGTAATTTGCCCTGGGCGGAAGTCATGGTCGTCAGACGCTGGCCCATGCGAACGGAAGGCGGCAGTTCCTCGCCGTGGAAACGTTCGAGCGTGGGTTTATAGTCAAACAGTTCCATCTGCGATGGGCCGCCGGATTGGAAGAGATAAATGACGCGCTTGGCCTTTGGCGCAATGTGACCGGTGGCAAGCAATCCCCCATGCTTCCCGGCATTGGCGGTCGACGCTCCGAGCAGCGCGCCAAGCGCGGCGACGCCAATGCCCGCGCTCGCGCGTCCGAAGAATTGTCGCCGGGTTACTGCTTGATCGTATTCGTGTAGGGGATGCATGCGTTGTCCAAATCCATCTTCAGTATTGGGTCACCGCCGCGCTGGTGTTTAACAGTGCGTTTGCGACCATGGTCCACGCGGCGAGTTCCGCAACGTCGAGTCCAGTGTCATATTTTGATTCGCCGGTTCGTATCAATTCGCGGGCGGCATCGGGTGCTGCACGGAAGTCCGCGAGTTGATCGTCGAATTGTTGCATCAATGCTGTTTGCTCTTCGGACGACGGTGGACGACTGAGCACGAGCAAACAGGCATATGCGATGCGATCATCGGGGCCCGCTTCTTTCAAAATCCGCTGCGCCATGGCGCGGGCCGCTTCCACATATTGCACGTCATTCATCAGCGCAAGGGCTTGCAGGGGTGTATTGCTGCGGCTGCGGCGCGCGGTGCAGACGTCGCGATTCGGCGCGTCGAACAGCAGCATGCCGGGCGGCGCGGCGGCGCGCTTCAAGTATGTGTACAGGCTACGGCGATACAGTTTGTCGTCGCGATCCTGAATGAATTCCTGCGCCGTGTATCGCTGGCCGCCGCCGCCATACGCAACGTCCTTCCACAGTCCGGGTGGTTGATACGGTTTCACACTCGGCCCGCCGAGCTTTTCCACGAGCAAGCCGCTGGCCGCGAGCGCGGCATCGCGGATCAGTTCCGCGTCGAGCCGGAATCGCGGACCGCGCGCGAGCAGCCGGTTCTCCGGATCGCGCGCCGCACTTTGGGAATTCATGCGCGAGGACTGTTTGAACGTCGCGGAGGTGACCATGAGTCGTTGCATGGATTTTACATTCCAGCCGGATTCGATAAACTCGCGCGCGAGCCAATCAAGGAGTTCCGGGTGAGTCGGCCGCTCGCCTTGAATGCCGAAATCGTCTGGAGTGCGAACAAGTCCTTCACCCCACAGGCGCTGCCAGAATCGATTCATCACGACGCGCGCAGTCAGCGGGTTCTCCTCTGCCACCAGCCATTGCGCGAGACCCATGCGATTGCTTGGCGCATCGCCAGACGCACGATGCAGCGCGGCCGGCACTGCGGGCGATACCGCTTCACCGGGCTGATCGTATTGACCACGAACCAACACGTGGGCTGGGCGCGGAGTATTTGTTTCGTCCATGACCATCGTGGTTGGAATCTGTTTGTCGAGTTGCGCGCGGGTCCACGCCAGATTCAATTCTTGCTCATGCAACGGCGCCCATCCGTCCCAGTTGCGGCTGCGGTAAAACGCGCGGAGCGTGGCGGCTTCGACTTCGGATCGTAAAGTTGCGTCACGGAATAAGGCTGTTTCAACCGCGAGCGGTGTGGGACCGATTTCTTCTCCCTTGCGCAGGAAATAAAACGTGTGCGCGTTGAAATCGTAAAAGTCGACGGTCTTCACGAGGATGTTGTTATCGCCTGCGCGCAGATCGATGGTCACCGGCGCAGAATGCGGGCCCACTTCACCGCGCTGCGCTTCCTTGTCTAATACGAGGCGCCCGTTCACCCACAGGCGTACGGCGTTGCGGTTGTCCAACGCGAGATCCAAGTTTCGCGGGCTAGGCGCGGAAATGTGGCGATAGAAATAGGTGGCGCAGGTCTTTCCGCTGAGCGTGTGCATCGTGCCATCGGCCAGTCCTCCGGGCACGTAACTCCACTTGGCACGAGCGTCATCGTAGGTGGCCGCCAAATCGATTTGATTTGGATCGACGTATTCGGTCGTGAGGGCTTCTTCCCCACTTTTCGCAAGATAGGGCCCATTGATGATCCACGGATTGAGAGTAGCCGGTCGAAAGGTTGGATCATTCGAGACACTCAGACGAATGCGGTCCGCACTGAAACCTTCGCCGCGCAACGTCACGCGCACGCGCGTGCCTTCGGCGAAACCAAATGGCGATGCTACGGCAAATACGGCGCGCATCTCCGCCGCGGGGTCAACGCGCCACACGGATTCCGCGTTGCCATCGTATGCGGATCTAATATCACCGGACAAGGACATCGCCTCAACGAACTTTATTGGCGTTTCCTCGGCACCCTCTGCGATTGGTGCGGCGTGCAACTCGAGTTCCGCGATGGAAAAGGCGTCATTCGGCGCGTCTGCGGCAGGCAGCAACTCGAGTCGGATTGCGGTGACGTCGCGCACAATGGTTGTGCTTGTAAGCATGATTGGATCTTCAGGTCTTTCGGATTTACCAATTGTCGCATCAAGCGCAGTCCAACGGTTCGCGATGGCCTCACGTTCCGATGCTTCCCAGGCTTGTTGGGATGCATCGACATCGTCATTTGGGTGCAATTTCTGTGTGCGCACTTCCTGCAGTGCCGCGTCAATTCGCGCGAGTTCTGCCTGTTGCTCCGGCAGCGGCGCCTTCAAGCGCGGGACGGAGTTGCCGTCCAGCTCGGTGCCAAAGAGTACGGATTCCTCTTCGCTTACGTTATTAAAGAAAGCGTAGAGTTGATAAAACTCGCGTTGCGAGATCGGGTCATACTTATGATCGTGGCATTGCGCGCATTTCAGTGTAAGCCCAAGCCAGGTGGTGCTGGTCGTGTCGACGCGATCGACCACGTTCATCACGCGGTATTCCTCGAAGATCGCGCCGCCTTCCATCATGATGGGATGGTTTCGGTTGAAACCTGTGGCGATGCGCTGATCGAGACTGGGTTCCGGGAGCAGATCGCCGGCGAGTTGTTCGATCGTGAACCGATCGAACGGCATGTTCGCGTTGAATGCGGTGATGACCCAGTCGCGGTAACGCCACATGGTCCTTTCGATGTCCGCGGCATATCCGTTGGTGTCGGCGTAGCGCGCAAGATCAAGCCAGTACCGCGCCATGTGTTCACCGTAACGCGGAGATGCCAGCAGTCGATCCACGAGTGCCTCGTAGGCCTCGGGATTGGAATCGTTCACGAAGTCTACAACTTCTTCCGGAGTCGGCGGCAACCCCGTCAGCGCGAGCGACACGCGTCGGATCAGGGTGTAGCGATCGGCTTCTGGCAGCGGCGACAACGTTTCCGCGTCGAGCCGCGCCAAGATGAAATGGTCGATGGGATTGCGCGTCCATGCTGTATCTGAGACCGTTGGCAATGCCGGACGTTCCGGCGCGATGAGCGACCAATGCGCTTGCCATTTCGCGCCTTCCGCGATCCACCTGCGAATGAGTTCTCGTTCGCGATCGGTTAGCGACTTTCCGCTGTCAGGCGGCGGCATCTGTTCGTCTGGGTTGGCGGAATTGATTCGCGAGATGACGACACTGGAGTCTGGATCGCCCGCCACGACGGGCGGTGCGCCGGAAGCCAACGGCCGCTTCGCGGTTTCCTCGACATCCAACCGAAGATCCGCCTTGCGCGCGGGCGCGTCAGGACCATGGCAGGCGAAGCAGTTGTTGGAAAGTATGGGCAATATGTCGCGGTTGAATGCGACTGGCTCATCACCTGAGGCGGATAGTACAAAAACACAACACAGGAGACCCGTTGTGGCAACGCGCCGTCTCAGCAGGCGGGCACATTCCATGACTACGGTCTCCAGGACGCGACAATTACGGAATCAAGATACTCTTACGTGTTCCACAAGGAATCGTAGTGGAATTGTACAATCGGGGCGCGCACAGGTCTAGTAAACGCCAAGCAAGGCTAGCAGGGCAATCGTGCTTAATTCCCAGTTAACTGGCGTGACTCCAAGAATAGCACCTGCCGATGAGTGCTCCAAGGCGCTGCGCGCGGCCAATCGACGTCTAAAATCCGCGCGGAGCACCTTGGAGTGCGACAGCGGGTAGCTGCCGCTTTCCATTTCCTGGGCAAGAGCGCTTCGCAATTAAGCGAGATTGCGCTGGTTTCGATTCGTGTGTCCCTGAAGCCTT
>JAWXCN010000211.1:0-2969 GCA_034408725.1 Candidatus Hydrogenedentota bacterium | reverse complement strand
TTCTCGAACTGTCGCCGCTTGCAGCGTGGGAAATGTACGACAACCAGGTCCCAGCCGCCGGCATCGTCACCGGCATCGGGCGCGTATTAGGGCACGAATGCATGGTCATCGCCAACGACGCCACGGTCAAAGGCGGGGCTTATTTTCCACTGACCGTCAAAAAACATCTGCGCGCCCAGGAAATCGCGCAGGTTAACCATCTGCCGTGCATCTATCTCGTCGATTCGGGCGGGGCACACCTCCCCAGCCAGGACGAGGTGTTTCCCGACCGCGACCATTTTGGGCGGATATTCCATCACCAGGCCCTGATGTCGGCGCAGGGCATACCCCAGATCGCCGTGGTGATGGGGTCATGCACCGCAGGCGGCGCTTACGTGCCGGCGATGTCGGACGAAACCATCATCGTCAAGGACCAGGGCACGATCTTTCTCGCCGGGCCGCCTCTGGTCAAAGCCGCCACGGGCGAAATCGCGACCGCCGAAGAACTCGGGGGGGCGGACGTGCACACGCGCGTTTCCGGCGTCGCCGATCATCTGGCGGACAATGATGCCCATGCGCTGGAACTGGCGCGGCGCGCGGTCGGCCATCTCAACCGCGTCAAAACGGTAACGCTCGCGCTGCGCGAGCCGCGCGAGCCGCTGCTGGATCCGGCCGACCTGTACGGCGTAATCCCGGCCAATCCGCGCCAGCAGTTCGATATGCGCGAGATCATCGCGCGCGTCGTCGACGGCTCCGAGTTCGATGAATTCAAAGCACGCTACGGCGCGACGCTGGTATGCGGCTATGCCCATATCGAGGGCGTTCCCGTGGGCATCGTCGCCAACAACGGCATTCTGTTTTCGGATTCTGCGCTCAAAGGCACGCACTTCATCGAGCTCTGCAGCCAGCGCCGCATACCGCTGGTATTCCTGCAAAACATTACCGGTTTTATGGTGGGCCAGAAATACGAAGCAGGCGGCATCGCCAAGGACGGCGCCAAAATGGTCACCGCGGTTGCCTGCTCGCGCGTGCCGAAACTCACCATCATCATCGGCGGCAGCTTCGGCGCCGGCAACTACGCGATGTGCGGCCGCGCTTTCGATCCGCGATTCATGTGGATGTGGCCCAACGCACGAATCTCGGTGATGGGCGGAGAGCAGGCGGCCAACGTGCTGGCACAGATCAAGCGCGAGGCGCTCGGGAAAAGCGGCAAGGCGTGGAGTGAACAAGACGAACGTGCGTTCAAAGCGCCTGTCCTCGAACAATACTCGCGGAAGGGCAGCGCCTATTACGCCAGCGCGCGCTTGTGGGACGATGGGGTCATAGATCCGCTCGAAACCCGCAGAGTGCTCGCGTTGGGGCTGGCGGCGAGCCTCAATGCGCCGATAGAGAAAACCACCTTCGGCGTGTTTCGCATGTAAGAGTTAGTGCGGCGGTCACTTTAAGAATTGGCGTTAGGACTGATGTATGAACTTAGAAAAGCTATTCACCGCGAAGGACTCCCAATGCGTTGTATTGGCCGTATACCGACATTAGGGAGTTTCAAAAACGCCCTCCTCAATGTTGGTGGAAATAATTTCGAAGATTGAATTTACCTGTGGCCAAGGGCGGAATCGAAACTTGGCTACCGCAAGCATGATCGCCACAGGGAATGCTCCCGGGCCGGAGGTTGAACAGCGACCTTAGTACCCGAGCACCGCCGCAACTCGCTATTTCTGAGCCGCAACCTGTTGCTGAAGCAACCTGAAGCCGAGTTCCCGGTGACAATCGGTCCACACCTTGCGACTCTTTCCGATCTGATCGGGCAGCCGGCCGATCTCTTTTGTGGCTGAAAACACTTCGGCGATCAAGTTCGGACCGAGTTTTTCCCACGCTCTGCGGACAGCTCCAAATCCGCCCCGCCAACGCGCTTCGCCGGTTTTCGGGTCCACCTCAACAAAGTTGCGAAAAGCTCCAAGGATTGGATAGGTCGCGCCCTTGGTGAGCCGATACTCTTTAGGATCGAGTTCGGGTGCAAAAGGGAAGTCAAAAGTGCCGCGCTTCGCGCTTGCCTTCTCCACGATCTTCAATAGGCCCGCATTGCCACCGGCTTTGTTATGCATCGCAAGGAAATCGTGGCGGATCAGATCATAAAGGGTTAGGGAGTCGACCAACAGACCGCGCAGGCGATAATATTTGCTGCCCTTTCCACCTTTTTCCTTGTATTCCCCATAATCCTCTCCGAATTTTTGAAGAGGGACTGACCATTTTTCATATGCGGCCACCGGGTGTTTACCTGCATCATTCGGATAGTCAAAAACATTCATTGCTTCAAGAACCCCGATCAAATCTCGAACGTCGTAATCGAGATCGTCACTTTCTTTCCACGAAATTTGATCCGCGTAAGGTTGTTGCGATACCTGGACCTTCAGCCAATCAAAAACACCGCCGATATTGTAGATTGATTGCACTGCGACCTGCATCCCGGTGTTCAATCCCTTGGCAATGTCAGTTCGAAGCTGGCCTTCAATTCCGGTCCTGATAAAGACTTCAACATGCTGTTCCTCGGGGACGTTACCATCCTCCTGAGCTTCTTCGATCAGCCGAGCGGTATGAGCGCCGTCGACGATACCCCCTACTTCATCGTCCACGGTAACCTCGTAGGTCTGGTTGCTCTTGTCTAATAGGCGCACCCTATGCGCCAAAATCGTGATGCCTTTATTCATGAGATCGAATGTGCCGGGCACAGAACTCACGCCCAGCAGGCTTTCGCGGACATCGCGATAGACATGTCGGTTTAATCCGACAGGGTCACGCGCATTGGCCGCAGTGCTAATTTTGGATGGAAAGTCATTGGCCTTTACAGTCAGCCAATATTTTTCGATTTCAGGGAAAACGGGGTGGGTGGTGCGACGTGCTTCGAATGCGCGAATGCGATAGCTTTTTGTAGCCATGTCATACTCCTTAGCAATGCCGACGATGCGGCTTGGTTAAAAAACGGCTCTGCACAC
>JAWXCN010000210.1:0-20908 GCA_034408725.1 Candidatus Hydrogenedentota bacterium | reverse complement strand
GTTCGCACGCGGTCGGCAAGAAATCCCAGACTGCCCATATATGATCGGAGTCCGCGCCTGCGACAAGCGTGCCGGGCCACCATGCAAGTGTTGGTACGCGTATGCCGCCGTCATACAGGGCGCGCTTGTGTCCGCGGAACGGCCCCGAACTTTGGAAAAATTCCGGGTCCGCGCCGGCTTCCTTGTGGGTGCCGTTGTCGCTCGAAAACAGGACCAACGTGTTCTTGTCGATTCCCAGTTCCTTCAATTTATCCATCAGGCGGCCGATGTCGCGGTCCATGCGGGTGATCATGGCGGCGTGGCCTTTTTGCGGGTTTGGCCAGTCCTCGTTTGCGTAGGCGCCATAGTCGGGCACTTCCATGCCGTCTCCGCGCGCTTTTCCTGCTTCGTTGTTTGCGTGCGGAGTCGTTAGCGCGAGATAGAGGAAGAACGGATTGTCCTTGTGCTGTCCGACAAACCGCAGGGCTTCTTCTGCAAACAGGTCGTGGGAATATTCTTTGCGTTCGATTGCGACACCGGGGTGTTGCGGGTCTTCGGTGTTGTTAAGCGGCACGCGCTGTTCGTTGCGCCAGAGAAACGTCGGGTAGTAGTTGTGCGCGTGGCCCTGGTCGAGGTAGCCGTAAAAATAGTCGAAGCCCTGTTTATTCGGCGTGCCGGTGGTGTCTTCGTTGCCGAGGCCCCATTTTCCGATGAGACCGGTGGCGTATCCCGCCTGCTTGAGAAGTTCAGCGACCGTTACATCTTCGGGGCGAAGCGGCAACCGTGCGTTGCCGCGCACCCAACAGTGACCTGTGTGCAGGCCCGTCATCAATGCGCAACGCGAGGGTGCGCACACGGTGCTTCCCGCGTAGCATTGTGTAAACCGGACCCCTTCGCGCGCCATGCGATCGAGATTGGGCGTTTGGATGCGTTGCTGGCCGAAACATCCGAGATCGCCGTAGCCGAGGTCGTCTGCGAGGATGAAAATAATATTTGGCCGTTTGGGCGCGTCCGCGGTATTCGCGGGAAGCGCGCATGTCGCTGCCGCGGTTGCGGCCGCGGTGCGCAGGAAATGCCTTCGGGTAACGTGCATGCTCCAGACTCCGTTTATGGACAGTTAGAGTTTTTTCAGCATCTCCGCGACTTTCTGTTGATAGAGCCCCTGCCATTCGGGCGCAAGGATGCAGTCGCTGTCTTCCTGCGCGCCACCTACGTTGCAGAGTTGATCGGCAGTAGGTGCGTAATAGATGTAGCCATTCGTGTAACCGGCGACGAACGTGTGTTCGTGGGGAGAGGCCTGCTTGATAGTGAGGCCGGTCTCGACCGTGAGTTCGCCGGGGAATGTCACAAGCACGAAATCGCCGATGCGAACGCCGGTAATCTCCACTTCGACCGTGCGTTTTTCGGCGGCGGAGTTGTCCGCCTGGTGTTTGCGCAATAACACCAGGTTCGTTTGCAGGCGCGTGAGCCGCTCCATCGTATGGATGTTGTCGATGTATTGCTGCATGTTCCTGCGGTTCTCCGCATCGAGCTTGTTGAGATATTCGAGGCCCATCATCGTTTCGTGCATGTAACGATGTGAATAATGGGATGGATATTCTTCCGCGAGATTGTACTTCACGAACAGCGGAATAAAAGTCTTGAAATTCAGACTGGTCCCCACCAGCGAGTCGAGCAGTTTCATCCGCTCCGCTTCCATCGACGTGATCTGTTCCGCGGTGTCGGAGCGCGGCAGTTCGAGGATTTCGTTCAACACGTACAACTGCGCGACTTCCCTGGTCTGAATTTTGCGCAACGCTTTCAACGCGCTCAGGCCGAGCAAATTCCCCAACGGCTCCGCGTCGCGCGGATTGTTCACGTCCTTGTACATCGCGGGATTGATGTCGCCCGCGCACCCTTGCAGAAACAGCGCGATGGTGTCCTCGCCCGCATTGTCTTCGATCACCTGCGAAGCAAATCCAGAGAGGTCCGCGGTGTTGCCTCCGCCCGGCACGCCTTGAATCGGATGACATGCGAAGTTATACACGACAGCGAGGGTATTGCCGTCGTGCGTGTCCAATCGAAGCAGTCCGATTTCAGGGTCTATCGGGCCGACCCCTGCGATTGCATCATCAGCCGGGATCGAATACGCGTGCCGGCTGTCGGCTTCAGTGCCATCCTTCAGTTTGAACCGGCGGTTTTCCATGATCCGATCCTCGTGGCCGCTACCCGCGCCGGCCGTTACCGGGACCATGTTCCGCGCCGCTTCCGTAACCGCTGCGATGGTGCGCTCCGCTACGTCCGCGCAGACCACGCCGTGGCAATGGCTCGCATTGATTATGACGCACGCCGGCGGAATTCCAAGTTCGGATTCAATGCGCCCACGGACCGTAGGCAAATAGTCGTTGGCGATATGCCCAATCTCGCCGATGGCGACCGCGTCCACGGTGATAATTACAAAGGACGTTGTGCCATCCTTAAGCACGAGTGCTTTCGCATAGAGCGGATCGTTAACCGGGCCGGCATCGCGATTGGTAATATCGACTTTCGCGACACCGGCGGTAAGTTCGGCCGCGAGCGTTGAAACACAGAAAAAACCGGCTAAAGTTACTAACGCGAGCCAAGACGGTACAGACGCATTTTTTCTCATAATTCCCTCTGGCAGGAGATTTCGTTTATGACTTTTCCGGCTATTATTATGCTTACACGAAAAGACGTATTAAACCCATTACGGATTTGCGGCGGAGTGGGCTGACGCCGGATCAACCCTGAAAAAGGAGCCATGATGTCTGTAAAGATAAACGCCACTGGGCGCCGATCCGTTGAAGCGGAAGTTGAAGTTCCCGGAACTCCGGAGGAAGTTTGGCAGGCCATCGCGACAGGCCCTGGAATCTCGGCGTGGTTTGTACCGACCACAATAGAGCCGCGTGAAGGTGGCGCGGTTACGGCGAGCTTTGGGCCGGGAATGGATTCGGTCTCGACGATTACGGCGTGGGAACCGCCACGCCGGTTCGTAGCGAATAGCCGGGACGACATGGGACCCGACGATCCGACAATAGCAACCGAATGGATCGTTGAGCCGCGCCCCAACGGGACCTGTGTTGTACGCGTGGTCCACAGTTGGGTTACGGACAGAGACAATTTGGACAAACAATTTGAGGGGCATGTACACGGTTGGCGCGCGTTCTTTCGTATTCTCCGGCTTTATCTCACGCACTTCCGGGGAGAAAATTCATCTGCGTTTCAACTCATGGCGATAGCTCCCGAACCTAAATCCGAGGCTTGGACAAAACTAACCAACTCGCTCGGCCTCGGCGGCGTCAAGGAGAATCAGCGCTTTGCGACCGCGTCTGGCGTTCCGCGATTGGCCGGGATTGTTGAACGGGTGGGCGAAGAAGCGTACCCGGAAGAGTTACTGCTGCGACTCGACGAACCCGCGCCCGGTCTCGCCCACCTTTTCGCGATGTCCATGGGAGGTCAAGTTTACTTGTCGAGTCGATTCTACTTCTACGGCGGCAATGCGGCCATGGCCGCCAAGAATGAGGAGCCGCTCTGGAGGAATTGGATGGGAGAGCAATTTCCATTGCCTGAAGCACCGCAGTAAATTAGGCGTTCGACATCGCCGATCTGTTTCCGTTCTGTCGCAGGTCCGGGCGCGGTTTTGCCCAATGTGCTTTCGGCAAATGCCGCACATCGATATCCAGCGTATCGTTGTGTTGGGGCCGGCCGGGCGTGCTGCGCCCTTCAGTTACGAACTTATCGAGCAATGCGATCATGGCTTCGATGCGTTCGGGGTATTGCGCGCTGACATTATTGGATTCGGCGGCGTCCACATCGAGATTGTAGAGCTCGTACTTCGGCGCTTTTTCCTTGTCCGCGATTGTGACGAGTTTCCACGGTCCCTGCCGGACCGCGAATTGGCCTGTATTACTGTGATTAATCAACGCTTCACGCGCGGGCGCTTTCGTTTTGCCCGTCAGAATGGGCAGCAGGCTCACGCTGTCTTCTGCGGCGTTTCCGGGCAACTCGAAATTGATTATCGCGGCACACGTCGCCATCACATCGTTCAGACACACAGGTTGATTATTGCGTGTGTTCGGCGCGATCTTGCCGGGCCATCGCACGATGAACGGCACGCGATGGCCGCCTTCCCAAATTTCGCCTTTATGCCCGCGGTACGGACCGTTCGCGAGATGCCCATGTTTCGTGAGCGTCTCCATCTGCGTGTACCGGGAATGGCCGTTATCCCCGGCGACAATCACAATAGTGTTATTGGCGATGCCAGCCTCATCCAACGCTTTCAAAAGTTGTCCCGCCGACCAATCGGTTTCCATAAGAAAATCGGCGATCGGCGCAACGCCACTTCTTCCTTTGAACCGGTCCGACGGTGCAACGGGTTCATGGGGCGAAGTCATGGGGAAATAGAGAAAGAAAGGTCCCTGCGTCTTCGCGCGTGCGTGAATATAATCGACCGCCTTTTCCGTGAGCCCCGGCAGTATCTCGTCGAAGCGCCATCCCGGCGCCATGGGCGAACCCTCGAACCGCACGTGAACGATTTCATCGTATGGCCCCATTTTGTCCGTGGGCTGAACGGCGACCCGATCATTTTCGATGAATGTAAATGGCGGATAGTTCGGCACGTCGGTTCCAAAGTAATAGTCGAAGCCGCGCGTGGTTGGGCCCTGTTGAATCGGAACAGTGAAGTCTACTTGCTTCGCGCGCCCTTCGCCTTCTCCGGTCCATATCGATCCCAGATGCCATTTGCCGATGCAGGCCGTGGCATAGCCATGTTGCTTGAGCATCTTGGGCAAGGTGAGACGGTCTTCCGCAATGAGCGGGGGATCATAGACATCGAGCACCCAGTTCTGGAGTACGGTGCGCCACGCGTAGCGGCCCGTGAGCAAACCGTACCGCGTCGGTGAACACACTGCCGACCCGCTATGCGCGTCCGTAAACGACATACTTTCGCGCACGAACTGATCGAAATATGGCGTGGGGATTTTGCCGCCCTGATTTAGTCCGACAATATCGCCGACGCCAAAATCGTCTGCGAGTATCACCACGATGTTGGGGTGCTGACTTTGTTGCGCGCCACGCACCGAATCCGTTGCACAGGATGCGCCAAGTGCCATTGCGCCCGCCGCCGCGCAAAATTCGCGGCGATTTATTCCGGATTGTGATGCTCTACTGTCGATACGCAATGTTTATTCCTCTTTCATCAGATACATCTGCAACCATTCTCGCATGCGATCGAACGCTTCCGGAGGAATCGTGTGTCCCTGCCGGTGATTGTATAGTCCGATGCGGGCGGGTTCTCCGTAAAGCTTGTACACAGGAAGCGTGGCTTCGACGAACGGCCACGAGCGGTCGCCATCAGCCACGGAGGTGTCCGGGGGACCGGATTCACCGGCGAGAATCAGAAACGCGCGCGGCGCGATCAGCGCGAGCACTTGGTGGTGGTCCAGTTTGAAGTCCGGCGCGTGAATGCCTGAGCCGAGATACCAGGGGTCATGCCAGTTGGTGAAGCCGAGGCCGATCCCGCCTTCACTTGCGACGGCGGCGCGAATGCGTTCGTCAAACGCCGCAAGGTACAGCGCTTCCTTCGCGCCGAGCGAGTGGCCCGTCGCGCCAATGCGCGTTGCATCCACTTCCGGGAGACTGCCGAGGACGTCAACCGCTGCCTGCGCGTCGTTCAGCATCTTGCGCATACCGAGCGCGCCGGGATTCCGCTTTTGGAATTCAGCAACTGCTTCGTTGTAATCCAGCGCGGGGTCCTGCCACAGAAAACATTTCGGACAAAAGACAATGAAACCTTCTCGCGCGAGGTGCAGGCCCAAAGCGCGCGACTCGCGACCTTTCACACCAGCCGTTTCATAGATCGTGTCCGGCGTTGTCGGGTGAAGCACGACTAAACCCGCGCGCGGCTCTTTTCCCAAAGGGTCGGGAAACAGCAGGTAGCCTTCAACCAGTTGTCCTGGTTCGCACTCGTAGCGCACGAGCACGCGATGACATCCCTCTGGCCGGTCTTCGGAAACGGCCGCCAGTTTCACGGGCGGGCGTTCCGGCATTGGGCCAAGAAAATTTATCCAATGATCGCGCAACACGGTGCGGCGTTGTTGCCATTGCTCCACTGTCGTGATGGGTTGGTTGTCACCGGAGACGAGCAGGGGATCGAAATGCCCCGTGCCGGTTGGACGAAAGTTTGCAGGTGGCTGTTGAACTTCCGCAAGCCAGGAAACTTCGGGCTGATCGTCCGCGGCGAACAATCGCGCGCTGCTTAAACCTGCCACGGTCAGCGCTGCCCGGTTCAAGAAATCGCGCCGACAATATCGCGCCATCATGCCAGCCTCAGTCAACCCGCTGAATTCTGAATTCCGTGAACTTCCCCCAATGCACGGTATCGGCGGGGCCCTGATACGCCTGCAGGCTGGCCTTCGCTTCGCCTTTGGCTGGAAGTTCGCATTCGCCCGCGTCGCGCCAGTCCGCACTGGTGTCTTCGCGAAACGTACCGTGAATCCTGGAACCCCGCACTGTCAACCGTAGTTGCAGCGTGGTAGACATTATCGGCGTGAGTGCCAGCGTCTGCGTTTTATCGTTCTCTTCTCGGCCCATTACAAGACTGAGTTGGCCATCAACGAGTTCAAGCCCGATTTTAACCATGTTGCTGTCGTCGTAATACCAAACGAGGTTGGTCTGTTCGTACTGCGAAGTGGGTTTGTTCTCTACCTTCACGGTTAACGACAGCGCGCCATCCTTCACAATAGGCACGGGGTGTATCAAGACGTTTCGCGCATTGTTCGACGCACCCCATAAGTTGCCGGGCTGCACCCGGATTTCGAGGCCGTTGTCCGTGACGCGCCATGCATCGGGGTCTTCACGCACCCAGGACCAGTCCGGTCCAAGTTTTCCGCGAAAGTCATCGGAGAAAAGAAAGGAATCCGCGGCAATCACGAAATTTACACTCAGAATTAGGATGACGCAGACTGAAGTATGTCGCATTCTAGACCTCGACCGCCTGCCTCAATCGACCTGCCCAACTATCTACCAGTTTGTTAGTCCACCACACTGGCGCAGTCCACGACTTCGCCGGCGTGAGCAGAATCGTTTTCTCGCCATCGACACTTGAGTACGTCACTTCGATGTACTTTAGGGTGATCGGTTTGGCTAGACGGGAGTAATGTCCCATCTCAACTCTGACAATAGAATTGAATGGGATCGTACAAATCATATTATCCACATCGAGACCCAGCGAATCGGAATTCAAGGACACAAAACCTTTGCCGGTATAAATCCATATAAAACGACCAATGAATGAACGAAGGTGCTCTGGCGTGGAAAAATAAGTCCTTTGGCGCGTGGCATCCTCGTCAATTTCCCACGACTTCCCTTTCCAGATTGCCCAAATTAGCCCCAATCCCAAAATGGTTGCAAGAATTACACCGAGAATGAGGCCTGGCAGAAAAACCACAAAAAACATAAACACAGCCGGTTCCAGCATGTCCATGTAATTGCCCTCTTGTTCCAGGTCGATAAGATGCATCTACTATAACATAGCAGCCGCGCGACCCCGGCGGTGTTGCCTCGGGACAGTAAAACAACATAGAGTAATTGGTTTGGCATGGGCCAACATGCCAGACCAGATCAATTAATCAGAATTCTTCGAAGGACAATTTAAATGAAAGCTGGCTGTAAAGGTATTTTGATGATAACGGCAGTTGCGCTGTTTGTCGGTAACGCATCGGCGCAGGTGTCCTTCGAGAAAAACGACCATATCGTCTTCATCGGCAACGCGCTGCCAGACCGCATGCAGCACGACGGATTCCTCGAATCGTACCTCCAACTCGCGAACCCGGACAAGCAATTGGTCATTCGCAATATGGGCTTCACCGGCGACGAAGTGGCGCACCGGCCCCGCGAGGAAAGTTTTCCATCTCCGGACGAATACCTCACGCTGGTAAAGGCGAACGTTGTCTTCGCGTTCTTCGGATATAACGAGACGTTCGCGCGGAACCCCGAAAAATTCAAGTCGGACCTTGCCGCGTTTATCGATGAAACGCTGGCAAAAAAGTACGACGGCAAATCGACGCCGCGCATTGTGCTGTTTTCGCCCATCGCGCACGAGAACCTCGAAACCCGCAATTTTCCCGATGGCGGCGAAAATAATTTGTGGCTGTCCATTTACACCGACGCGATGGCGCGCGTTGCTCAAGAGAAGAAGGTTTCGTTCGTGGACCTGTTCACGGCATCGAAGGCGCTCTATGAGAAAAACAGCGTGCCGCTGACGATTAACGGCGTTCACCTTAATGCAGAAGGCAACCAGCAAATCGCTCTGGCCATTATGGCCGCGCTGGGACAGACCGCAAAGGACGAACAGATCGAGACCGTGCGCGCCGCGGTGCTGGACAAAAACTGGTGCTGGTTCAACCGCTACCGCGCAACCGACGGCAACGATGTGTTTGGCAACCGGTCCGTGTTGAAGTTTTTGGACGAACAGACGAACGCCGAGGTGCTTCAGCACGAACTGGTCATGCTCGATATCAAAGCCGCGAACCGCGACAAGGTGATTTGGGCGGCTGCGAACGGAAAAACAATCAAGCCAGACGACAGCAACGTTCCAAATCCAATTGAGGTCAAGACCAATTTCGCCGCGAGCGAAAAGAACGGCGCTCTTGCGTATGTACCGGCGTCAGAAGGCGTGAGCACGCTGAAACTCGCGAAGGGTATGGTCGCCAATCTGTTCGCATCGGAAGAAATGTTTCCCGAGCTCGTGAACCCCGTGCAGATGGACGTGGATACCAAAGGCCGGCTCTGGGTCGCCGCGTGGGAGACCTATCCCAAATGGCAACCAGACCGCGAAATGCTCGACCGATTGTTGATACTTCCGGATGAAGATCGCGATGGCGTGGCGGACAAGGCGATTACGTTCGCGTATGTCCACAACCCCACCGGATTCACGTTCTGGAATGGCGGGGTCGTTGTTGCATCGGTGCCGAACATTCTGTTCTTGAAGGATACCGATGGCGACGACAAGGCCGACATCCACGAGATTATTTTCAGCGGAATGGATTCCGCCGATACGCACCATTCCGCGAATGGTTTCGATTACGGCCCTGACGGATACATCTATTACCAGCGCGGCATCTTCAACGTCAGCAACGTCGAGACGCCGTGGCAATGCGCCCAGTTGTCGGGCGCGTCGGGCATGTACCGCTTTAATCCGCGCACGCACCGGTTCAGCTTTCACGCGGAGAACAATCCGAACCCGCACGGCGGCGACTTCGATTATTGGGGCTACCACTACGCGACGGACGCGACCTCCGGAAACGCATTCCAAATACGCACGGATGGCGGCGGAACTTTCAAAATGCACCCGCTGTTGGAAAAGACGGTGCGCCCCGTGCCGTCGAGCGGAATCATTTCCAGCACGCATTTTCCGGAAAAGAACAACGGCAATTACATCATTCTAAATGCCATTGGTTTCCTGGGGATCAAGCAGTACACGCTGGAAAACAAGGACGGCGTAGTGTGGGGCGCCGAGACGGAAGACCTGCTCGTGTCGAGCGATGGAAACTTTCGTCCTTCCGATTTTAAGTTTGGAGACGATGGCGCGTTGTATGTGGCGGACTGGTCGAACGCGCTCATCGGGCACATGCAACACAACATCCGCGACCCAGCCCGAGACCACGATCATGGCCGCGTGTACCGCATTACCTGCGAAGGCATGCCCCTCGAAGAATCGGTGGCGATTGATGGACAGCCCATCGAGGCGCTGCTTGATGTTTTGAAACACCCGACGAACGGCGTGCGTTTACGCGCGCGCACTGAACTGAGTGAACGCGACACGCAGGAAGTGGTCGCGGCAACCGCGAATTGGATCAAACAGTTCGACGGCAGCAAGAAGGAAGATGCGCATCACCTGCTCGAGGCGCTGTGGTTGTACGAGCAGCACAATGTCGTCAACGAAGGCTTGCTCGCCGTGCTGCTGCACTCGCCCGAACCGCATGCGCAGCGCGCGGCGGAGCGTGTGCAATATATGTGGGAGCTTGAAGGCCAGCTTGGCGCAGGGTCCGTGGCGACACCGGCCGCGCATCAACATCACGCCTCGCGAGAACTGACGCACGATTATCTCAAGCAGGAAAAATCGCCGGACCCAAAAATGGAAGGCGACACGATGGTCGTACACATTCAGACGCTCAAGGAGCAGATGAAGTACGATCGGCGCGCGTTCGCGGTGGCTCCGGGCATGAAGGTGAAAGTCGTATTCTCGAATCCGGACGCGATGGACCACAACATGATTTTCGTGCAGCCCGGTACGGCGTCGCAGGTGGCCATGGCGGCCATGATGCTCGGTGCGGACGGTATCAAGAAAAACTGGACGCCGGAAAGCGACAAGATCATCTTCGCGTCGAAGATGTTGTCAATGGGCAAGACAGAAACCATCGAATTCACAGCGCCTACTGCATTGGGCGCGTATGATTATGTGTGTACCTACCCCGGCCATTGGATGCTGATGAACGGCGTCATGCACGTTGTCGAAGACCCAATGAAATGGATGGACGAACATAAGGACGACGATCACGGACCGGAGCGGAAATTTGTCAAGGAATGGACCGTCGCCGATCTCGCCTCCGATTTGAGTAAACCCGGCAATGGCCGGTCGAAAGAAAAGGGCGAAGCGGTGTTCAACGCGGCGTCGTGCGTCGTGTGCCATCAGCCCCGCGAAAGCGGCGGCCGCATCGGACCCGATCTCACGGACGCGGCGAAACCGCTTGAACCGGACGCGATGCTCACGGAACTCATAGACCCATCGAAAGTGATCAACGAGCAGTATCGATCCTGGCAGTTTAATCTTGAGAGCGACGACATCCTCGCGGACAACATCGTGTTCGGCCTCGTCGTCGAAGAAAATGACGAATACGTCCGCGTAGTGACGAACCCATTGCAGGATATCGAAGGCACAAAACTCGCGCTGAGCGCCATAAAAGACCGGACCCCCGCGCCGCTCTCGACCATGCCAACGGGATTGTTGAACAGTTTCACGAAGGAAGAGATACTCGATCTGATCGCATATTTACAATCGATTCGTGTTGCAAAGCAGTGATCTACAATGAAATGCGGACGTGATCAAACTGAAAAATCCATCCCTCTATAAAAGGACTGATTTTATGCCAATATTTTCCGTATCGAACGTGCGGCGGCTCATGTGCGGTTTCATGTTCCCCCTTTTGTGCGTGCCCGCATTTGCGGCGGAGACATCTCACGTGGTCTATGAAGGCAGCGGGGGCATTGGCGCTGGCAAGCATATCGTCTTTGTCGCGTCGGACCACGAATATCGCGGGGAAGAGACTTTACCTGCGCTTGCGCGGATTCTGGCAAAGCACTACGGGTTCAAATGTACCGTCGTGTTTGGCGTCGACCCTAAAACCGGCGCGGTCCAACCGGGGAGCAGCGACGTCAGCGGACTCGATATTCTGAAAGATGCGGACCTGATGGTTGTCTTCATGCGTTTCATCAACATGCCCGATGACGAGATGCAGCATTTCGTGGACTATGTGAATCGCGGTGGAGCGATTATCGGGTTGCGCACGTCCACGCACGCATTCCAAATTCCGGCCGACAGAAAGTTTCACGCATACGACTGGCAATATGGCGGCGAGGGATTTACGAAAGGGTTTGGCCGGCAAGTCCTCGGCGAAACCTGGGTGACGCACTATGGCGAGAACCACAAACAGAGTTCGCGGCTGGAGATGGAGCACTCCGCGAAAGGCCACCCGATTCTTCGCGGCGTCTCGAACATGCACGTGCAGGCGGGCGCCTACACTGCCGATCCGATTGAAGGCAGCATTGTCCTTGCGAAAGCCGTCGTGCTAAACGGTATGGACAAGGACGCATCCGTTGATTCCACCAAAGAGCCGATGCCCGTTGCCTGGGTGCGCGAGTACCCGAGCAAATCTGGGAAGAAGGCCCGCGTCTTTACGACAACGCAGGGTGCTTCCGAGGACATCTTAAACGACGGCTTCCGGCGCATGCTGCTGAATGCGCATCTCTGGTGCCTTGGAATGGAAGAACAGATCAAACCGGATAGTCAGATCGCTTTCGTCGGACCGTACCACCCAACGACATTCAGTTTCACCGAGTTCCGGCGCGGCGTGAAGCCCGGGGACATTGCCGGGTGGGACACGCCGATCTGGAACCCGGACGCGCCGTTGACTGAGTAGGTTACTACGCCTCCCAGTCTCCGGTCTTCGCGCAGTGGTGGACTTTTCCAGTGCGGCATCCATACCATGAGCACCCTAAACCCGCAAGTTGTGAGCAACAGATTCAATGAGTGCCGCAAAAAGTTCGCTGGATGAGCTCCGCATAGACCGCGCAAACGCGCCGCGCCGGTCGCCGGTACTAGCGTTGACGGTCATCGCGTTGGCTGTACTTGGCGCAGGCGCCGCCGCGTTCTTCTACTATCGCTCCAATTTCGCAAGCAGGATCGAAGTCCGCACCGCGGTCGTCACGGAGACAATATCCGGGGGCGGTGGCCAAACTTTGTTAAACGCATCTGGCTACGTCACCGCGCGCCGGAAAGCAACGGTTTCCTCCAAGGTCACGGGCAAGGTCATGGAAGTCCTCGTGGAAGAGGGAATGACAGTTGAAGCAGACCAGGTGCTGTCGCGCATTGATTCATCGAACGTCCAGCGCAGCCTTGATCTGGCCAAAGCGCAGGTGAACTCGGCTCAAGAAGCCCTGAACGAAACGCGGGCGAATATTGATCTCGCCGAGCGCGATCTTCAGCGCGCGCGCGAGCTGGCCGCGGAAGAAGTGGTGACGCCGGAGCAGTTGGACCAGGCCGTGGCAAACAGCAATGCGCTGAAGGCGCGCCTCGAACGGCAGCAGGCGGAAGTCGCCGTTGCGGAGCGGGAAGTTGAATTGTGGGAACAACAACTCGATGACACCATCATTCGCGCGCCATTCGCAGGCATCGTCACGGAAAAGAACGCGCAGCCGGGCGAGATGATCTCGTCCATGTCTGCCGGCGGCGGATTCACGCGCACGGGCATTTGCACGATTGTGGACATGAACTCGCTCGAAATTGAGGTAGACGTGAGTGAAAGCTACATCAACCGCGTGGAACCGGGCCAGCAGGTGATGGCTACGCTGGATTCGTATCCAGACCTGGAATTTCCGGCCAAGGTGATCGCGATCATTCCCACGGCGGACCGGCAAAAGGCCACGGTGAAAGTGCGGGTGGGCTTCAATGAGCTTGACACGCGCATCCTTCCGGATATGAGCGTGCGGGTCGCGTTTCTGAGCGCGGGCGAAGTCGAGACTGTGCAACAACGTAGCGTCACGGTTCCTAAATCAGCGGTGCAAGAACGCGATGGCAGGGAAATTGTCTGGGTTGTTCGCGAAGGGCGGGTCGAGCGGCGCGCAGTAAATGTTGGCGCGACCAATGGCGACGCGGTTACCATAGCGGCCGGCCTGTCTCCCGGCGATTCAATTGTAGTCGATGCACCGGCCACACTTGCGGATGGCGATTCGGTAACGGAGGTGAAACAGTGAGCACTAATGGCGAGGCCCTCGTCCGCGTCGAGAATGTCGAAAAATCGTTCAAGCGCGGCTCCGAACAGATTCATGTGCTGTCGGACATGAACTTTGAAGTCCCCCGAGGCGAATTCGTGGCTCTCATGGGGCCGTCGGGTTCCGGCAAGACGACGCTGCTGAACCTGATCGGGGGGCTGGACCGTGCCACGCGCGGCTCCGTGAAGATTGGCGAAGACCGCATCGACAACATGTCTGAACGCCAGCTCGCGGCCTGGCGCGCGCGGCACGTGGGTTTCGTGTTCCAGTTTTACAATTTGATGCCAGTCATGACAGCGGCGCGAAACGTCGAACTGCCGCTCCTCCTCACGCACCTGTCGAAAGCCGAACGGCGGAAACATGTCGCGCTCGCGCTGGACGTGGTTGGATTAACTCACCGGACCGGGCATTATCCGCGCACGCTTTCCGGCGGCGAGCAGCAGCGTGTCGGCATTGCGCGCGCGATTGTCACTGATCCGACGTTATTGCTGTGCGACGAACCGACGGGGGATTTGGATCGCAAATCAGGCGATGAAATTCTGAGCCTGTTGCAGGCGCTCAACCGCGATCAGGGAAAGACCATTGTCATGGTCACGCACGATCCCCACGCATCCGCCCGCGCGACGCGGACTGTCTACCTCGAGAAGGGCCAACTCCTGAACGAGAAACCCGAATGAAATACCTCGGCCTGATATGGAGCAACCTCAAGCGGAAAAAACTGCGCACGTGGTTGACATTGCTGTCGATTTTTGTCGCATTCATTTTGTTCGGACTTCTGTTCACCATCCGGGAGGCGCTCACCGCCGGCGTTTCCGTCGCTGACGCGGACCGCCTCATCGTGCGGCACAAAGTGTCGCTCATTATGACGTTGCCGGAAGCCTATCTCGCGCGCATGAAGCAGATCGACGGCGTCGAGTCGGCGATTCACTTTACGTGGTTCAACGGCATTTACCAGAATGAGCCGAAGAACTTCTTTGCGACCATGCCCACCGACCCGGAACCGTTTCTAGACATGTATCCCGAGTACCTGTTGCCCGAGGATCAGAAACAAGCCTGGCTCACCACACGCACGGGTGCAATTGTCGGGCGCGTGCTCGCGGATCGATTCCAGTGGAAAACCGGCGATCACATACCACTCACTTCGCCCATCTGGCCGCGCGACGGTGACGAGGCGTGGGAGTTCGACATCGTAGGCATATACGACGGCGCCAAAAAAGGCACCGACACCTCCGGCCTTTTTTTCCGCTACGACTACTTTGATGAGGCGCGCGCGCAAGGCAAAGGCGAAGTCGGCTGGTACGCCGTGCGCGTAAGCGATCCGGAACGCGCCTCGCAAGTCGCCGCGGCGATTGACGGCGAATTCGCAAACTCGCCCTACGAAACCAAAGCCGAAGCCGAAGGCGCGTTCGTTCAAGGCTTCGCGCAGCAAATCGGCGATATCGGCACGATCCTTATCGCAGTGCTCAGCGCCGTGTTCTTTACTATTTTGCTCGTCGTCGGAAACACGATGGCGCAGGCCGTCCGTGAGCGCACGGAAGAATTGGGTGTTTTGAAAGCGATGGGCTTCACCAATGGACTTGTGCTCGCGCTTGTGCTGGCCGAATCGTGTGTGATTGCCGCGGTGGGTGGACTGGCGGGTCTCGCCGTTGCATGGCTCATTGGCGCAGCGGGTAGCCCGGCGCCTTCGATGTTGCCGGTCTTTTATTTGCCCACACGATATTTGCTGATCGGTGTCTTGTTCGTCTTCGGACTTGGGATTGTCGCTGGCATACTACCGGCAATTCAGGCGATGCGGCTTCAAATCGCCGTGGCATTGAGGAGGCACGGGGGATGAACTGGCTATCACAAATTTTCGCTGTAACGCTATTTAGCCTGCGCACCATTCCCCAGCGCAAAGGGTCCGCGTTGGCCACTGCCGTCGGCATCGCGGGCGTGGTCGCGGTGTTCGTTGGCGTGCTGTCAATCGCCGAAGGGTTCCGTGCCGCGATGACCGTCCCGGGTGCGGACGACGTGGCAATTGTCTTGCGCACTGGCGCGGACACTGAAATGACCAGTGGACTCTCCCGCGACGAAACACGGCTCATCGCCGATGCGCCCGGAATCGCGCGAACATCCGACGGCGCGCTCACATCATCCGAACTTTTTGTGATGATCAACTTGCCAAAACGCTCGACCGGCACGGACGCAAATGTCCCGTTGCGTGGCGTCGAAAAAGCGGCAATGGCTGTCCGCGGCGATATTAAAATGGTGGAGGGCAGGGCCTTCGAACTCGGCAAGAACGAAGTCATCGCGGGTGTCGGCGCGGCGCGCGCATTCGCCGGCCTCGATGTCGGCAGGAAAGTTCGCGTAGGCCAGAACGACTGGGAAGTCGTAGGCATCTTCACTGGCGGCGGGGGCTCCGCGGAATCGGAAATCTGGACGGACGCCTCAGTGCTCCAGCCCGCGTACCATCGCGGCGACTCGTTTCAATCCGTCTACGCGAAGCTGACTTCGCCCGCGGCATTCACCGAATTCAAGGACGGGCTCACCACCAATCCGCAGCTAAAAGTAAAAACGATGCTGCAAAGTGAATTTCTCGCCGAACAATCCACCATGTTAACGACTTTTATCCGAAGCATCGGCGTATCCATTACGGCGCTGATGGCCCTCGGCGCTTTATTTGGCGCATTGAACACCATGTACAGCGCGGTGTCCGCCCGCACGCGCGAAATCGCCACGCTACGCGCGCTCGGGTTCGGCGCGACCCCGATCGTGATCTCGGTGTTGGCGGAATCGCTTGTGCTCGCGCTCGTCGGTGGCGCCGCCGGGGCCACTGCGGCGTATTTCGCGTTCAACGGCTTCCAGGCATCGACGATTAACTTTCAAACGTTCAGCCAAATCGCTTTCGCGTTCACCGTCACACCCGCGCTTTTGCTCAATGCGATTGCGTGGGCGGCGATCATCGGAATCCTGGGCGGCCTCTTTCCCGCGGTCCGCGCAGCGCGTTTGCCTATTGCAACCGCGCTACGAGAGACGTAGCGCCCCGGAATTGAGGCGCCATCGAAAAAAAGGAAAACGCCATGACCAATTTTCGTTTGATTGCTGCCGCAATCGTCACGATTTTTTCGCTATTTGCCGCCCATGCACAGGGAACTGCCATGAATGATCTGTACAAACTTAAAGATGCGAAGACCCGATCCATCAGCCCGGAAAATTTCACGGGCGAAAAGGGCAAGGGCGGCATGGCAACGCTCGAAGAGGGCACCGCCGCGCGCGCCGCGCGAGACCTCGGACAAGGCTGGAAGGTAAATCCATATGTCCACATCGAACCCGGCACGACGTTTACACTCGGCGAGATCGACGGATCGGGTGTCATCAATCATATCTGGATGACGCCGGTGGGCGATTACCGCCTGATGATCCTGCGCTTCTATTGGGACGATGAAACGTCGCCGTCCGTCGAAGTGCCCGTGGGCGATTTCTTCGCATCGGGCTGGGGCATGGGCAACGAGCCGCGCATCACGTCGCTCGCCATGTGCGTGAATCCGAGAAGTGGTTTCAACTCGTATTGGCAGATGCCTTTCGGAAAACATTGCAAAGTGACCATGGAAAACCTCGGCGATAAACGGGCCACCGTTTACTATCAGATCGATTATTCGCTGGAAGCCGTGGCGCAGAGCACTCCCTATTTTCACGCCCAGTTCCGCCGGGTGAACCCCTTGCCGGAAAAGGAAGTGTTCACCATCGTTGATGGCATCAAAGGCCGCGGCCACTACGTCGGAACCTATCTCGCCCACGGCGCGAATAGCCCGGGCTGGTGGGGTGAAGGCGAAATTAAATTTTTTCTTGATGGCGACGACAAGTTTCCCACCATTTGCGGGACCGGCGAGGAAGATTATTTCTGCGGCTCGTACGGCTACAACGAACGCGACAACGGCACGGTCTACGACAGTTTCACCAGTCCCTATACCGGCTTTTATCATGTCCCTTACGAAGGAGCGCAACGCAGGTTCGGACAATACCGCTGGCACATCACCGACCCAGTGCGCTTTGAATCTGACCTGAAGGTTACGATTCAGAGCTTGGGCTGGCAGAGCGAAGGGCGCTACCTCCCGTTACAAGACGATCTCGCGTCCGTCGCGTATTGGTACCAGCTCGAACCGCACAATCCGTTCCCGCCGCTCCCCGCTAAGGAATCGCTTATCATCAAACCATGAAACGAAACTTTCGGATTCTTGCCGGACAAAGTGTTCATCGAAAAGGCTGAAGTCCGCACTACCATACCCAACAACTTTTGTGGCAAGGTACCCGTGTGCATGACACCGAACGCCGCATAACAGAGCTCGATGGAATCCGTGGCTTGGCGGCGCTGGGCGTTGTTGTCTACCACTATCACAAGCATCTCGAAGCCGCGCCGCTCGAAATCATTCTCGCTCCGATTTATCACGGCGGCCTGTTCTTCGTCGATCTGTTCTTTGTGCTCTCCGGATTTATCCTCGCGCAGGTGTATTCGCACGAAGCGCGTTACCTAACATTGCGGTCCGCACTGGTTTCGCGCGTCGCGCGGCTGTATCCACTGCACCTGCTCACGCTGTGTATTGCCGCCGCGCTTCAGAAACTTCACGTTGTCCTCGCGGACCACGGCTTCATCTATGTCTACAACGACTGGTATCACCTTGCGCTGAACCTCGTCATGCTGAACGAATCCGGGCTGCAAACCGGCTTCTCATTCAACGGCCCGTCCTGGTCCATTTCCACCGAGTTCATTGTCAACGTGCTGTTTCTGCTCGTCGCGTTGCGCAGTCCCCGGCGGGCGTTTTGGCTCGGCCTGGCTCTCGTGGCCGGCATGATTCTGCTTGACGTGGCGACCCATTGGAGCGAGCCGCCGCGCTACCTCGCACCGTTCAACCGTCTGTTCCGCTGTTTTCTGGGGTTCGGCGCGGGCCTCGTGCTCCGGGAGATTCACGAGCGGGTAAAATCGAAGCGCGCTCCGGGTTGGCTTACTGAAATAACGCTCGCCGCCGCGGTCCTTTCCATGCTCTATTTTATGTCGATGCCAGAGCGATCGGCGACGTTCTATGTCCTGTCCCTCGCCTGCTTTCCGGCGATTATATTGCTTTCACTTCGGTCGAAGGTCATGGGCGCGGTATTGCGCACCCGGCCCCTCGTTCTCCTCGGCCATTGCTCGTTTTCTCTCTATCTGCTTCATTTCCCGATCGAGTTACTACTCCAGGACTTGCAACTGCTGACAGGCCGTTCCCTGCCGTACGATTCAACGTTATTCTTTGCGGGCTACCTTTGCGCAATCTGCATGGCGTCCTACCTCACGTACCGGTGCTTCGAAGCGCCTTCCCGCCAAATCATCAAATCTCTGGGCAACCGCCATTCGCAATTCCCGTCCCTGGTAAAACATTGACAACCCCGCAGCCCTATGCTAGACTCGATTTGACATAAATTGCCGCTTTGCGCGGCCAATTTTACGGTAAGGGAGGGGGCTTCCCGTGCGGATTACAGGCAAAATGCTCGCGGTCTTCCTAATGACCTGCGTGCTGGGTGCATCGTTCGGCGCGCACGCCGACAGCTATGACCCGGATCAAATGATCATCCCGCCGACCGGTTTCGAGAAGCGGTTGACCAAACTGGGTCGCGGACTTTCAAACGTATTGCTCGGCTGGGCCGAGATTCCCGTCACCTTTGATAAAAAACTGAAAGAAGGCAAGCCGCTGGGCTACCTCGTGGGCGTTGTTCCGGTCTTGGGAACCGCCCGCGCCGTGTTGCGCACGGGTACCGGCGTATTCGAGATGTTCACGTTTCCGGTTTCGGATGTCGAAGTGAATTTCGACGCGATTCTGGAACCCGAATACATTTTCTAAAATCGAAGACCTTTTGGGAGGGCATCAAGTCCGAGGCTTGGTGCCCTTCTGTTTTTTGGGGGGCGCCAATAAATACACCGCCATAAACTGCCGTTGTGCCGCCCTTTTGTGTTAAAAATGCCTGGCCCACAACCCGATACCCGACAACACGCGAAAGGACACCGCATCGCACCATGCTGGATTGGACGCGCCAAGGAGCGGCAGTTGTCGCCACGATAAGTCTGTCCAGTGGGCAGGACGCAAAAGTTGTGCTCGTCGGCGCCAGGGAAAACCCCAAGGGCGCAATCGTGTTGCTCATGGATGCCGCGGTCTCCGCGACGGACACGCGCCCGCTCGAGTCTTATATCGATCAGCTTTCGCAAGCGGCCCTGGCCGAGATTCTGTGCATGCAGGAACGATTGTTCGGACCGGCAGGGTTGCCGGCGCCTCACTTCGCATGAGCCAGCGTTTCAACATCGACTCATTGCTGGATGAAGTCGTCACCTTGCCCAGCCTGCCGTCGTCGGTCACACGGATCACCGAATTGGTCAATGACCCCTCGAGCAACCTCTCGGACGTGGCGCAGGTGATCCAGACTGATCCTGCCCTTGCCCTGAAAACACTTCGCCTCGTGAACTCCGCGTATTATGGCATCGGCCAGCGCGTGAACACCGTTGAGCACGCAGTGACGATGCTCGGCACCAAGGTCATCCGCAATCTGGCGTACACCGCCGCGGTGTTCGAGACGTTTCAGCGGGGTTCCGGCGAACTGCTGCACCACAGCGTCATGACGGGCATCGCCCTGCGCGCGGTAATCGACCAATCCGCGTGTCGCGGCATGATCGATCCGGATGAAGCGTTCGTCTACGGATTGTTACACGACGTGGGAAAAATCCTGTTCCAGGAGTTTCTTCCCAGGGACTCGGAGGCCGCCGCGTTGGTAAGCCACGCGCGCAAAGTGCCGATGTTTGTTGCCGAACGCGAAATCATCGGCGTGGACCATGCCGAGCTAGGAAGCCGCCTCATCCAAAAATGGGGGTTGCCTGATCGGTTGGCCTTCGCAATCGCCGGTCACCATGACCTTGCGGCAGTCCGCGATCCAGAAAGCCTGGCGTTTGCAGCTGCCCTGGGAATTGCAGATTACATCTGCGTCATGTCAGGTGTTCCCGCGGCGGCGGGCGCAATCGTTCAGTTAACTGACGAACATTGGACCGCGGCGGGCATAAGCAACCGGAACGTTCCGCCCATCCTGGACCGGTTCTTTGCGTCCCTCGGATTCGTTGACGAACTCATGAAGCTGGCCTCCTAGGCGGAACGCGGCGGCGCACGCCCGGCACGACACCATGCACCTGCTCGAACTCACCTGCGACCGGTTCCGCTGCCTCAACGGATTGCGGTTCACTCCCGGCCGCGGATTGAACGTCATTCGCGGCGAGAACGCGCAAGGCAAAACGTCCATCCTCGAGGCCCTGCTTTTCGCGGCAACCACGAAGAGCCATCGCACGGCGACGGAAACCGATCTTGTGCAATGTGGTGAATCAAGCTTCCGG
>JAWXCN010000209.1:0-8102 GCA_034408725.1 Candidatus Hydrogenedentota bacterium | reverse complement strand
GGAGTTAGGATGACCATGAAGCGTGATTGGGTGGTAACGCGGGCGAAGTGGACGCTGGCCGTGGCGGGTAGTGTGCTGGCCATGAGCGTGAGTGCGCACGCCGGTATTTTCAAAAAAGACAAAGTTGGTGACTTGAAGTCGCCGATCATCGAAACCGTGCGTGTGTCCACCGAAGGACTTATCCCCGCCGGCTTGAAACCCACCGATCCGCCGCCACAACAACCCGTACCCATACCGGGCGACCCCGCAGTGACACCCGAAGGCGTGATGGAAGACGCGGCGCCTGCAAGTTACACCCTCGGGCCAGGCGATACAGTGTCCTTTCAATCGTTCGACGATCCGACTTTGACACGCGAAGGCGTGCTGGTGCTCATGGACGGAACGATCTCGCTTCCCCTGATTCCAGACATTTTGGTGGAAGGAAAGACCCGCGCGGAAGCCGAAGCACTCGTGCGGGAAGCGTACAAGGAAGTGTTCAAGGAACCGCAACTGGCGGTCAACGTACGGACGGCCACCAGCAAGTTTTATTATGTCATGGGCGACGTCAACCGCGCCGCCAAATATCCCTATGAGGGAAAAACTTCCGTCCTCCAGGCCGTGAACACGGCGGGCGGTCTGCGTATCACCCAACGGTCCGGCGGGGAATCATATGCGGCAACGACCGGCTCGCTTAGCAAGGCGTTTCTGATCCGCACTGTCGAGGGCATGCGCGAGGTGATTGAACTCGACTTGCGCGGCCTGACGCGACCCGGCGCGCATGCTTCCGAGACGATTGTGCTGCCGGACGACGTTGTGTACATTCCGGAGAACGTGAATCTCGTGTATGTGCTTGGCGAGGTCCGCCAACCGAGCGTGTTCCAGTTGTCTGAAGGTCAGACTCTGCTCCATGTGTTGACGCAAGCCGGCGGTGTTGGAGAGAGCGCGGCGAAAATGCGCAGCATCGTGGTCATCCGGCCCGTGGACGAATCACACAGCGACGTCATCCTTGTTGATCTTCGCCAGACGTTGAAGACGGGCGCGGACCTGCCGATGAAGCCCGGCGACATCATCTATATTCCGCGCAAAGACCTGCTGCGCGCGCAGGAGTTCGTGTCGCGGCTCACGGGCACCATTTCGCCAATACTCAGTTTGTATGGCCAGTTCTTTGACGCGTACTACGCGGCGGAACGCAACCGGCTGCTTGTGAATACAGACGAGGGCAACGGGATTGTCGACACGTTGCAGACAATCCGCGGCTTTAGCGGCACGTTTCAGTCGTCAATACCGCAGTTACCGCAGCTACCGAATTTGAACCCCTAGGAAACCATTCGATCATGGCCATGGACTATTCGACTGAAACCGCGACCCAGTTGATTCCGCTCGCCCCTGGCGGCGGGCAGGATCGCGCGCAGCGCGGGATCAACATTAAGCGGCTATTGCGCGTGCGCGGCCCGGTGATGGCGGTCATCGCGCTTGTGCTCGCGGTTCCCCTATTGACGGCGGTGTGGTTTGTCGTGCCGCGCGAATACGAGGCGACGGCCGCGATCCGGTTCTCTCATACCCGGCCTACCATTCTCGCGAAGAATGACGAAACCGCGGTGGCGTCGGACTACGGGCAGTATGTCGAAACGAATGTAAACCTCATTAAAGGCCAGGCGGTGCTGGGCATGGTCGCGCAAAAACAGGAAGTGCGCACGCTTCCGCTCCTCGTGAACCGGCGCGACCCGGTGTATTACCTGGCCAAAGAAATCGGCGTCCGCGTGATTCCGAATTCGGAGCTGGTCCAGATTTCGTTCAAGTCCAGCGATCGTAACGCGGCAGTTACGATTGTGCGCGCAACGGTCGAGGAGTTCATCAAGCACGCCAGCATCGCCGAACAAATTTCCACGGAAAAGACCACGAAACTGTTGGAACAGGAACGTGAGCTGCTCGAAACCCGCATGCAGGAACAAAAGACCAACGTAAGCGAACGCCGGAAAAACGTCGGCGGTGTTATGAGCGAGAGCGGCGGTGTTGGCGTCGACGAAGAACGCAAATCGTATTTTGACAACCTTGCCAAGGCGATGACCGACAAATCGACGACTGAAGCGGAAGCGCAGAAGCTCGAGGCACAGCTTCAACAGATTCAATTGTTGATCGATCAGAACAAGACGAACCCCGCCGAACCTATTTACGAGTTTGCCATTGAAAACATGGTGACGGCGGATCTGACTGTGACGACGTTGACAGGGCAATTGGCTTCCATCGACGTTGAACTCAAGCAGGTCGAAGGCAAATACAACGCGGACCATCCCATGCTCAAGTCCAAGGTGGACGCGCGTAACTCGATTTCGCGCGCAATGGAAGACGCCCGGAAAAAAGCGCGGGCCAGGGCCCTGCTGTCCCTCCAGGGGCAAACCAACATGCAGCTCACTTCGGCGCAAAAAAGCGTCGAAGACGCCACCGGCCGGGTCGCGGAATTCGACACCGAGTTGCGCGCTCACGCCAGCGATACCATCGAATATGCCAAGGCCATGTCCGAATTGAAAGAAGCCGAGACGGAACGCGATAGCACTTCGATTATGTTGCGTGAAGTGAAAGATAAGATTCGCGTTGCGATGGTGGATAGCCGCGCGCCCGCGAGTTTTTCGACAGCCGCTGAACCGCAGGCGCCGACATCGCCAGACTTCAATCGCAGGCTCAAGGTTATGGCGTTGGTGCTTATGATGGCCTGCGGCGCGGGGTTCGCATTCGGACTGTACCGCGAATTGACGGACCAACACGTGCGCACCGCGCAGGACCTGCGATTCATAACCGAGTTGCCCATGATGGCAATGATCCCCGATGCGACCGTCGAACGCCTGCCGGCCAACACCCGCGCGGCGTTGCTCACCGCCGAACATCCGGAATCTATTTCCGCGGACGAGTTCCGGCGGGTGCTCACCCGCATTATTTATCCGCCTGAAGGCACGGCGGAGTTGAACACCGTGCTGGTCACGAGCGCGTCGCGCGGCGACGGCAAGACGTCGCTCGCCTGCAACCTCGCGATATCGCTTGCCCAGGCAAACCGCAGGGTGCTGCTGCTGGATATTTGCGCCCGGCGCCCATCCGTCGAAAAAGCACTCGGCATGAAGCGCGCCGTTGGGCTCAGCGAGCTTTTCGCGAATACGGTGTCGATTCAGGAAGCCGTGCGAAGCACAAAAATAGAGCACCTGCATGTGCTAGGGCCGGGCTTTCTGAGTTCCGAACTCATTGGCAAACTTGCTTCTCGCGAGACCGTCGAATTTCTCGAAAAAGCCGAGCAGTCGTTCGAACACGTCATTATTGATTCGCCTCCAGCATTGTTAATGGCCGACGCGAAACTGCTTGCGCCCGTTGTCGATGGCGTTATCATGGTGGTTGGCGCGGAAGTGTCCAGCCTGGGCATGGTCAAACGCGCCCTTGCTGAATTGCAACAAATTGGCAGCAACGTGATCGGCGTCGTGCTCAATCGCGCCAAACATGTTTCCGGCGGATACATGAGAGAGAACCTGGACAAGTTCTACAACTACAGGGACGAACCCGCGTTGACCGCGGCCGAGCTTGAGGATTCCGATGAAGGCGATTCCCCCGTCGAAATCGAACAGGAAGAGTTGTCCAACATGATGTTGTTGGAAGACCAGGTCGTTATCCGGTCAAAACAGAAGTTATAACGGCGCGCCGTCTGTATCGCGCGCCGTACCCGCATAGCGCCCTGCTCTTTCCCAAGGTGAGCGGCGTTTCGCACACCACGGGAAAAATGGAGAAGTTTCAGTGACCATGCTGGCGCCAAAATCAGATCGCGCGCCGCGGATTCTGCCGGCCGGCGATGCGCGCGTTGGCGCGCCCGCGGCCGAAAGCCCCGTTCACTCAATGTTCGGCATCCGGTTCAACGATGTCAACCGCGATGAATTCTTCGCGCTAGTCGATCAGCGCGTGGATGAACGCTACTATGGGTATGTTGTCACGCCAAACGTCGACCATATTTGCCTGAAGGAACGCGACCCCGATTTTCGCGCAGCGTATGAAAGCGCATGGCTTGTGCTTGTTGATGGCACACCGTTGCTCTGGGCTTCCCGGTTGCTCGGGAAACCCCTGCGCGAAAAACTCAGCGGCTCCGATCTCGTCGGATGGCTCTGCGGCCACTGCGCGAAGAAAGGCCACTCCGTGTTCTTTTTCGGAGCGCGTGAAGGTGTGGGCGCCGAGGCTGCGCAGACACTGAAGGCCGGCTATCCCGCGCTCAAGATTGCAGGGGTCTATTCGCCGCCTTTTGGTTTCCACCTCGACCCGGAAAAAAATGCGGAAGCGATCCGGATTGTCCGTGAATCCGGGGCCGACATCGTTTTTGTCGCACTGGGATGTCCCAAACAGGAAGTCTGGCTCCAAAATCACGGCCCCTCCTGTGGCGCGCCCGTAATGTTGGGCGTCGGCGGCTCGTTCGAGTTTGTGTCTGGCCGCGTGCGCCGGGCGCCAGTGTGGATGCAAAACGCGGGGATGGAATGGATATGGCGGTTGACGCAGGAGCCGCGCCGGTTGTGGCGCAGGTATCTGATTGAAGACCTGCTGTTCTTTAGACTATTGGGCCGGGAATTGATGACGACATACGGCATTCGACGTGGCTAGCACCGGAAAACCATTCTGATGAAAAAAAAGTTCTGGATAATCCTGTTGAGTGTTGTGGTTGGAGGGGCAATTCTCGCCGCGGCGGGCGCCGGCGGCGCAATGCTGTATTTGAAAAACCGCAATGCAGGCTGGTTGCGCGACGCGTTGGCCGCGTATGACGCAGGACATTGGGAAAGCGCGAAAGGGTTTCTGGAACGCTATATCCCCCAAGACCCAAAGAACGCGGACCTGCTGCTGAAGTATGCTGATGCATGCTCCCATATCACCAATGATCGGTCCGGCTGCCTGCTTGCCGCCGCCACCGCGTATCAACAAATACTCACGCACCATCCTGGAAACGAAGAGGTGCGGCACAAGCTCATTGACCTGTACATCAAACTCTCGGCGTGGAGCACGCTAAGGTATTACTCCGGAGAATGGCTGGTTGCCGCCCCGGAAGATGAGTTCGTGCGCTACTATCACGCGATTGCCTTGGACCGAATGGGGTTGCAGGACGAAGCCCTTGCTGCGTACGAGGTCCTGGTTGAAGCGCAAACTGACCGCTCGGATGTTTATGGAAGTTATGCCCGGCTGTTGCGGGAAAAAGGGCTCGACGCCAAAGCGATTACCGTGTTTGAACAAGCGCGTCTGGCGCGCCCAATCGACGGCCATCTTGTCGTCGATCAGGCCCGTTTTCTCGCACGGGAGAGCACCTGGCCCGAAGTCCAGCATTTGCTTGATGAAGGTCTTGCAATGGCGCCTGAAGATTTCGATGTTCTGATTGCCGTTGCGCAGGCGGCGATGTTGCGGCGGCAGCACCCGCGCGCGGTCGAGTTGCTGAAAAAAGCCATCGAGGTGAAGCCCGAAGAAGGTCCGGCGTACTTGATGCTCGCCTCGGCCTACACGTATCAGGGCCTCATGGAAGAGGCGATTCGGGAATTGAAAGATGTCGACCATACGGTGCAAGTCGATTCGCCCATGATTTTAATCACCCTTGCCGACCTGCAACTTGGCGTCACGGCATTCGACGACGCCAAGAAAACGATCACCCAATACAACGACGCCTACCCCGACCAGATGCCGGTTAATGAATACTTCGCGGCGAAGGAACTGCTTGTGCGCGGTGAACCCTCCGCGGCGGTGAAGCGCCTGGCGTCAGTGGTGGAATTGCGCCCAGGCTTTGCGCTCGCGCAATACACCCTCGCGGAAGCGTACCTCGCGTCCGGTGAGCCGGAATTGGCGCGAAGCGCGCTGGATGCGTACCTCGCCAAGAACAACGGGGACGAACGGGCGCAGCGTCTCATGGCGCAACGTTTCGGACGTCCAATGTCCATCGAATCGCTTGCCTTGCGCATCGAGGAATTGATGGCTGGCAAACAAATCGACTCTCAACGGTTGACGTTGGTGTCCGCGGCCCTGCTGGACTCCGCGGTGCGGAATGATGCCGTGCTGGAGCACGCTGAACTACTTGAACGGACGCTCGCGCGCGCATTGGAAGCCGACCCAACCGCGACCGCCCCGTACCGGATTCTGGCCGACCTTGCGCTCTGGCGAAACGACGCCGCGTCGGCAAACGGCATTATCGACGACGCAATCGCCCAAGGATGCGCGGAAGATGATTTTGCAATGTTGCGCGCGGGGGTCGCCCTGGCGAGAAACGATTCCGATGCGCTGAACGCTGTCCTCGAAAAGGCAACCGCATCCCGCGCATTCGATCACACGGTATACGCACAATGGGCCGGTTATTTCGCGCAGCACGACAATTACGGCGCCGCAATGGCAATGTTCGAGCGCGGCATCGCGAAACTGGAAGAAAGCGAAGCGCGCGCAACCCTGGAAGTCGAACGCGCGATTATGGCGCTGCGTCATGGTGAAGCCGTCAAAGCGGCCGAATGGATTGATGGCGTGGATGCGCGTGTTGGCGCCGGTACAACATTGCGCCGCCGGTTCAACGTCGCCCGGCTCCTGCTCGCGCAATCCTACCTGGTGTCCTCCACCGATCCGAATGCGGAACAGAACGCCATGAAACATGTCGCCGCGGTCCGCGCCGAAGACCCGGGCAATCCCATGCTCCAGGTCATTGATGGACATCTGCTGCTGCGCAAGCAACCGCCTGGCCTTGACGATGCCCATGTGTTGTTCGAACGCGCCGTGGCCGCGGATGCGTCCAACCTTGGCGCACACTGGGGGCTGGCGCGCGTCGCACTGTCCAAAGCGGATTATCCGCGGGCGCTCATGTATATCGAACGCGCGCTTGGCCTTGCCCCGAACGTGCCGACCCTGCAACTTTTGCAGGCAGACGCGCTGCTGAAGACAGATCGGCTTTTCGAGGCCGAGCGCGTCACGCGCCGCATGCTTGCCTCGCGCCCCGATGACCCCGCGGCGCAACAAATGCTCGTGTCGGTCCTGCTCCGGCGCGGAAACGGCGACGGCGCGGCGGAGGCGCTTCGCAGGCTCGAAGAACTCGCCGTTAACGACGCCAGTTATTCGGAAGCAATTCTCATGTTTCGTGGCGCGCTTCTTGTAAAGGAGGGCAAATCCGAAGAAGCAGAGGAGGCGTTGCGGGCGGAAGTCGAGGCGCGCCCCGAAAATATCGAAGCCATATGCAATCTCGCCAGTGTGGTGATGAAACAAGGCCGTGCGAGCGAAGCCAAAGCGATGCTGGCGCAGTTCGCGGAGCAGCGCAGCAACGATCCCGAAGTGTGGGTCGCGATAGCGGAATGGTGGGACCGCTCGCCCGCCGATGAGCGATTGAAAGAAGCTTCCACCGCGTTAACGCGCGCATTGCTCGCCGACCCCGATTACGTTCCCGCAATCCGTTCCATGCTCGGAATTCGCCTGCAACAGAGAGACACGCTCGAAGCCCTCGGCATTTGCAACCGCTACCTGCTGCGAAATCCCGACGATGCCGATATGTTGAACACAAAGGCGCAGTTGTTGTCGCAATGGAACAGCCGGCTCAAGGAGGCCCTTGCCTCCGCGGACCGTGCGATTGAACTGGATGATCGCGCGGACTTCAAAGGCACCCGCGGCGTTATTCTCGTGGGGCTTCGGCAGTATGATCGCGCGCTGCGCGATTTACGGCCAGTAGCACTTGTAAACGAGGACCTGGACGCGCGCGTCGAAGCGGCGATGGCAGAAGCTTACTTTGCCACGAATGACTTGCCCTCGGCGCGCCGCTATCTCGACGCCGCCATGACCAAGGCGAGCAGCGGCGAACCCGTGGATGAAGAGCGCCTGCGCCAATTGCATCGCGCGCTACAACAGAAGGAGGCGGCGGCATGAGCGGGCACGCCCAAACCGCGAAAGTCCCCACTCCCGGAGATACTCGAGGGAACTGGGGTGTGCTCTCGGCGGTCATCGCCGTGATCGCGGTCATTCTCGTCGTGATTTACAAACGCACCGCGGACGAGCTCTATATCAATTGGATGCTCACCGACTCGTACTACACTCACGGTTTTATCGTGCCGTTTGTTAGCCTGTACTTTATCTGGCGCGAACGCGCCGCGCTTGCGGCGATTCCG
>JAWXCN010000208.1:0-11168 GCA_034408725.1 Candidatus Hydrogenedentota bacterium | reverse complement strand
CTGCTCGATTCGACCCTTGGCTTAAAGGACGTGGACGTCATCGCGGTATGCGACGTTTACTCCGGCGCGCGCGACGCTGCCGCCGCGAAATGCCGCGCAAAATATGCCGATGCAAAATCCTACATCGCGTTCGAAGACATGCTGGCAACGGAAAAGCTCGATGCCGTTGTCATTGGCACGCCTGATCACATCCACGCGTCCGCGATTCTTGCCGCGCTCGATTGCAACCTCGACGTGTATACCGAAAAACCCATGACCCTCACCTGGCAAGAAGCGAAAGCCGTCCGTGATCGCGTCAACGCAAAAAGTGCGGTCCTGCAAGTAGGCACGCAACTCCGCAGTGTCGGTATGTACCAGAAAGCGCGCGAAGTGGTTCAATCCGGCGCCATCGGCAAGGTTGTCATGGTGCAGGTCGACCGCCACGGCTGGGGCGGGCACACGCGCAAAAAGCCCGCGGGATTTCTGGCCTCGGATGTCGATTGGCAACGATTCCTGCGCGATACCAAGTCCTATCCCTTCGACGAACAGCGCTACCTTAATTGGCGGCGCTACGTCGAATATTCCAATGGCGCGTCCGGCGATCTCATGTTGCACCACCTGGACCTCTGCCATTTCATCACCGGTTGCGGCATGCCCCAGCGGGTGATGTCCGTCGGCGGCGTGTACCAGATTAACGATGGCCGGACGTGCGCGGACAATATCGGCGTCCTGCTCGAATACCCCGAACAGTTCATGTTCACCTTCGGCGCGTCATTCGTGAACGGCCATTTCGGACTAAACGAACGCTACCTTGGCTCCGAAGGCACGCTCGAAATCCGCGATATGTCCACGCTCTCGATCTACAACGGCAAACGGCAGGATGAGACTGTCGAGAAAGTCCAGTCAACCGGCATTCACAACGAGCCGCATCTCGAAGATTTCTTTCGCTGCATGCGCACCCGCCAAAAACCAATTGCCCCCATCGAAGCCGGGTTCATGGGCGCGGTCTGTTGCCACATGGCCGTGCTCTCCGAGCAAACCGGTAACGCAATGGTGTGGGACGCGGCCAGCGACTCCGTGAAAGTTTGAACTACCGATGGATTGCGATGAACACCGATTGAAAGTTTTATTTGCTACAGTCCACTTTCTTCGTCGCGCATCCCGCTCATAAGCGAAAAATACAAAGTAAAAGCTAATCGGTGTCTATCGGTGTGCATCGGTGGCTAATCAACGGCTAAGCGCCGACTAACGCAACGCGCTGACATCAACGCTCGATTCTGCGACGGCGGGTTTCCAATCGCGCACCTTGTATATCCCAACCCACGCGTTGGACTGCGGATTCCGTCCCTTCTGGTCTTCGTTCCAATGATAAATCGCGCCGATGGGCGTGATGTCTATCAGGCAGACCCGTTCACACTTTTCCAGTTCGTATTTTCTTGCCCATTCCATGATGGTCCTGTCGCTGTCAGGATGCCCAAGCCAGGATGTGGAAACGGCGATAATGACCGCGTACCGCGGATTCCCATTTTCGATTTCTTCAATCATCTGTTTCTGCATTTGCGAAGCAAATGGCTGGTCTTCCATCAACGCATAGACATACGCAAAACCGCTTGCCGATCTCCTCTGCGAGTAAAAACATAGCTGCGGCTCTGACCCGATAATGGCAATGCGGTCTTCGGGCTCCGTGTTTTCCCGCAAATATTGTCCGATCTGCACCGACTCCGGAAACGGGTTCGCACCGTAGATGGCCCGCGATACTTCAACGGGCGTTTGCGTAAACAGGTACGCGCGGTCGGAAAACAAATATTGGCCCCATGCAATCGCCGCAATTATCAACGGCGCAAGCGCTCCCGCCTTCATGGTGCGCGGTAAGCGTTGGGACGCCCAATCAGCGCCAAAGGCCACTAAAATACCCGCGAGCGGCAGGACCAGGACAAAATAGTGCGTCCTGTAGTAAAAACCGGGGCTCACCGCAATCGCGCCGGCTACAAGCAGCGAGACGATGAAGGCCGCTTTCGATTTGAATTTCCACATCGCGAACAGACCGCACAGCGCAAGCAGGGTCATCAGGAAAACCGGGGGAACCATCGATTGAAACGCATAGCCCAGATTCTCCGGAATGGTCGCTGCCGTGTTTTTCGAGACGTACGCCCCCGCATATTCGAACGTCCAGAACCAGAACCGATCAAATACGCCGGCGCCCCACAGCGCCGCGCACGAGATAAGAAATGGAATGAATACACCTGCTCCAAACAAAATGGCCGTTGCGACGCGGGAGGAAATCGAGGCTTCTTTATTCCGATTCAATTGCCACAGCAAATACACTCCCGCCACCACGATAAACGGCGCGGCGTGTTGCTTCATCATGAATGCCAGGCCGAACAACAGTCCGCTCGCAAATCCGGCAGGCCACCGGACTGGCCGTCCGGGCTGCATCAGCACCAGAAATGCCGCCAAACCGAAACACACGACAAATTGCGTGGCATGCGCGAAAGCGCCGAGGACCCCGGAACTGAGTGACATCAGCCCGAACGTGCCGGACGCTATTACGGCAAACTGCGTTGAAAAATAGCGCCGTGCCAAAAAGTACAGCATGACTATTGAAGCAAAATTGACCAGTAGCAGGCCAAGATGAACGCCAACCGCCGACTGGCCGAATACCGCCAATACCACCGCGTACGCGGCGTAAATCCCCGGCATTTTCATGTTATACATTTCAACGAATGGAAGCACACCCTGCAACATCAATTGTCCCGCGTATGCGTATTCCCCCTCGTCCCGTTCCAAAGGCGCCCCCGCCAGGCGAAGGCGCACTAACCCAATAATAAGAATTACGGCACACAACACCACAAGGCATAACCGCCCGATACGCGCATCCGGGGTAACTGTGATCGCTTTTTGCTTAGGCATGCTGGACCGTATTCTAGTTCATAATGTTCCCGATCCCAATCCGGAGGGCGGGTTTTCCAACCCGCCATTTTCTGAATTAAACGATCAACGGCGGGTTGGAAAACCCGCCCTCCGGATCGCTAAACTCCTCGAATCCTGTTTCCGGCTACAACGGTCTAAAGTGAATCAGGGGTAGTACGCCTCGTCTGGGATTTGCACAACCACAGTTAAGCGAAGGAGACGCGCATGCGACGCGGTATGTCTACATTGGCGGTAATCGGTATATTTTCGGTCGCGCGCATCGCGTTCGCGGAACAAACCCTTGAATCCGTCGAAAACGACGTCGAGAAAATGTGGGCCAAAATAAACTCGTTTTCGGCCAATGTCACCAGCGACACCAACGTCACTATCGGCCCAGCCACCATGAAAACCCATGCCACGGGCACCCTCGAGTGCCTTAAGAAGGGCGAACAGTCATTGTTCCGCCTGGACATGGTCAACAAAATCGATACCGGCATTCCGCTTGCCGGCGCAATGGAGCAGAAAATGCTCTCCGTGTTCGACGGAAAAGCCATCTTCAACGACATGGAAGCAATGGGAATGCGCCAGGTGTTCCGCGTAGACCCGGAGGAAGCCGGGAAACAGGGCCCGATGACCGGCAAATCCATGTTTGAAACGCTTCGCGCCCAGGGCGAACTAAAGCTGCTTCCCGACGCAACCATCGACGGAAAATCGGTCTACGTCGTCGAGGTGACGCCCAGCCCGGACACCAAAGCCGCCGCGCCCATGGACGTTGGCTTGATGCGGGTCTATATTTCCAAAGAACTCGGCCTCCAGGTCAAGATGGAAGTCCTTGACGAGAAAGCACAACCTCTTTCCACAACCGTCTATAACGACATAAAAGTCAACGTCGCCCTCGCCCCCGAACGCTTCGTCTACACCGTGCCCGAAGGCGTGAAGGTCCAGGACATGAGCGAAATCAAGAAGCTCCAGGAAAGCCTCCGTTAAAGATATGGACTGCGGCAGCAGAGTCCGTATCGAACTGCGCTGTTCATCTCCATATTGCAATGTACAATAAAAACCGCACCCGCGTTGAATGAACGCGGGTGCGGTTTGAACATGATCTCGCTAGTTTAGTTCTGCTTCGTCAGAATGTAATTGATCGTCGATTGCACGTCCGACGCGTCTTCGTACCCGTCTCCATTTACGTCAGGATCAATTCCAGGTTCCCCCGTGCCCAACAACCCGCGCACGACAAGTTGCAGGTCAACTGCGTTCACCTTGCCATCGCCATTCGCGTCAACCTTGAGGTTCGGCAAAATGGTGACCTTGGGCGACTGGACCACTTCACCCCGCAGATACACATTCTCCGAACCGATTGCTCCCACCTGAATCGTTGCCGGCACGATCTGGAAACACCATTCCTCGCCCGGGCTTGTCGCGTCATCCGTGACCGTGAGTAAATTCGTATACGCGGGAATGATAGCCCCGTTCTTCAGCCAATAAATTGTCGTCGGGCCTTCCGGCAACGTCGGGTGGCTATAACCGTAGTTCGCGTTCAGGCTGTCGCTGTCGCGCGGCTCATCCGGCGATATCGTCACGTTGATCGCGACGGGAGCAACATCCGTGCGCGTGACCACGACACCCACCGTCTGGCACGAACTGAAATCCCCGGCGCTGGCGCACAGTATCATCCCGTACACGCCCTGCGGGAAACCGCCGCTGTCCCATTCAAATTCGCCCGTCGCCGGGTCCAACGTTGCGCCTGCCATTACACCGACACCAAGTCCATCCGGCAGTTGGATCATCGAGAATACCGGCGCGCCCTGATTGGTAATCGCCGTCGCCACGAATTGGACCACGTCTCCCCGCTCGATGTATTGGACGGGAACGGGCTGCAATTCGAGAGGAATCGATTCCGGCAATGCATCCAGGTTCGACTCATCGGGATCAGCCGCTGTGCCTGCCAACACATCGGCCACTTCCAACGGCACTCCATTGCCGTCCGACAATCCAATGATCGCGCGTTCCACTGTCAGACCCAGATACGTGAAACGGATTTGCCCGCCGAAGAATAATTCGCACTGGACCGTATTCCCGTGCGTCGACCCCGGGAAAAGTTCCGCCTGATCGAATGACGGTACGTTTTCAAACGTGACCACGGCGCGATCATCCAAAAACTTCGCCCAAACCTCTCCGCCGCTTCTCGGATCAAGGTCCGCGTACAAGAATGATATGCGTGTGTCATCAAAATGCCCGTCCAAAGTCGGCGAAGCGCTCACCCCGTATTGCGAGGCCGCTGCCGCGATATAGCCGTTTGACGACAACGTCAACGTATTCAGGAACCGGCCAAAGAACGGGATCGGCACGGGAGGTGAAAAAGAAAACTCGTCGTCGTCTCCCATTGCGAACTGGAATGACCCTTCCTTGCTCACCGGAAGTGTTCCATCGAATTCTGGGCCTATCTTCGCGTCTCCCGATACATGCGCCGCATACGTCGTATAGTTAAAATAAACCTCCGGCTTATCGACCGCCGCGCCGGTCACCGGCACCGGCCCCGCCGGCACGAATGTAATTTGCGAGAAGGCCATATCCGTGCCGCCCGCAAACGATTCCGTCAGGTAGTCCACTGTCACGCCAATCGTCGCGCGCGCGAAATGGGAAGTATTGACAGGCGCGGAGCCCGGTCGCGGAAACAGACCGTAATACACGTCGGTATTGGCGTCACCACCCGGTGTATCCACGAAACGTTCCGACGAATCAGTGATCGAGGCAATCACCGCGCCATCTGTCGCGTGCTCCGGAAATCTTCCGTCCCGGCGCACGATGTCTACGCCGGTGTAATCACCCGCGGTCGGAATCAACCACGTCAACGCGACCCGGTTGTCGCCGGCCTGTCCGGCTGCGCGGAAATCACGCAACACCTTCCCCTCGAATTCCTTGATCTCCGTTGCATACAGAGCATTGTTAATCGCACCGGTTTCCGCACTGCTCAAGCCCAGGTTCGTGGCCGCCTGCACAAGCGCGTCTCCAAGGTCCACATAGTCCGAGGCCACGGTGAGGATGTTCTTCTGGCACTCGTAGAAAATGTCCGCCGTGGTTTGCATTCCCAGGGGATCAATAGTGAAACCATTGAAGTCACCGCCATCGGTCAACAGAAAACTCAATTTGTTGCCCACGCCCGAATTGAAGTGAACGCCGCCATTGTCAAAGAACAAATCGAATATCCAGAATGGGCCCTGGTAAATCTCCGCGCACTGAAATGCGTTTGGATTGCTCATGCTGCGCAACGGCCCTCCGGGAATCTCCTCTCCCACCAACCATCGCACTGCCGGCGTGTCCAGCCCTTTACCATTCGTCAAATCCACAAATTCACCCCAGATATCGGAGAGTGATTCGTTGATGGCGCCCGATTCCGAAAAATAGATAAGGCCGGACTCGTGCGATGTCACGCCGTGCGTCAATTCATGCGCCACCACGTCATCCACCACCCAACCATCGCCGAAATACATGCGCTGGGTCGAATCTCTCCAGAAGGCATTCGAAAACGGACAATCGAAATTATCGGGGCAATACCGCGTTATCGCTTCCATCGTCAGCCCAAGGCCGTCGATGCTGTCGCGGTTGTTCTCATTGAAGTAAAAATCGTAGGTGTCGCCGTAGAAATCATAGGCGTCATTTACATCGCTGATGCCGCTCGCGGGCTGCCCTTCACCGCGGCCCAGCAGTCCCGGTTCAGGGGCGATATCCGTGAACGGTACATTCGCCGCGTCGTAAATTTGCCGGTCCTTTGCATGCAGTATCATCGGAATACGGATGATCACACCGCCGGAATGGGCGTCGATAAGAATTCTTTCTTCCACGGGCATGCCGGGACCCGTCCCGTACACCTCCACGATATACGCAAGCCGGGCCACCCCTAATGCGCCAACCACGCCTGGCACAAAAAGCTGAAGCGACGGTTCGCTTGTTTCAAACAGGAAGTTGGGGTTCTCCACCAGCACCAAATTCACCGCCGCGTTTCGCGCTCCGTCCGATGACAAGGTGGGAGACAACCGCAGCGCGCCCGAATATACGCGCGCCGCGTCGCGCATGACATCGCTCAGCACCGCCGTAATGCCGCCATCCGGCTGCAATTGCAACGTTACCTGCGCGCCAAACACTGGAACCCCGTCAAACGCCTGGTTCAACCGGACATAAGTCCGGGCGTTGTGCGTCAACACGCGATCGGTGGTCAACTCCACTCCATCTTCATGGATGCCAAACGCGCGCGCATGTTCCGCGAGAAATGATTTTGCAACACTGTCCGCCGCGCCCGCCGATTTCGACGCGGCGCTTGGTTGAAATACATTCCCCGATGGCGCGCTGACAAATTTCAAATAACCATCGTGCGTGAGCCGTGTTGCCGGAGCGGCGAGAAGGTTGGGACCCTGCATCGACTTCAACACGCCGCGCACCGCATCTGGATTACCCGCTTGCGCGCCTGCCACCGTGCCCAGCACGAACACTACGGCGCAAACGCCGAATCTCCCCAGTCTTCCGGACCGCATCTTAAATCTCCCGCGCGAAAGCGTTGCCGTCATATTCAGGCTGCGCAGTTATGCTCGCGCCCATGCCGGTGCTCGTTGGCAGCGCATCGCAACAAAGCACCCGGCACTTCTGACTTACTTACCCAGCGTTCCCAACCCACAACCGGTATCGCCCCGTTCGTCAAACTGGCCGCGAGGGGCATAATTAGGGCGCGATCACGTGAACGATTAGCAGAATACCGCGATATCACAGGTCTGTCAAGCACCGTCTCTGTCATACAGTAAGGGGATTGCCACCGTAAGAGCCGGTACGATTAAAGGTTGCGCGGAATGTTGGTTGATGCTTCCAATGTAACGGGGCTGTGCAAAAAATGGCGAAAATTGGTAAATCCCATAAACTCGCTTGTCGCCAACGCAGTAAATCCCAATGCAAGTCCAAACGCCCCGCTTAACACGGGCCGGTCCAACGCTATAAAGTTCAACCAACGGGACCCTACCCCCGCCAACCCAAGGACTGCCGACACCACGGCAACACCGGCAATCCGCCCGCTGAAAAGCCGCACGTGCAGGCAGCGCTGAATGCCATAGAGACTCAATGTTGCCGCCGCACCATACCCCGCTATCCCCGCCAACGCGGCACCGCGAATGCCGAGAAAATAGGTGAGCACGGGAAGCAATAGAATGTATAGCGCCAATCCAGCAGCGACCGACGTTCCCGCGGCGCGCCCCTGATCAATGCCCGCCAGAATGTGGAGATTGATATACGCAATGAAAAATGCGATTCCCCCGACGGCCATCACATCGAACGCTTCGCGCGCATTGAGAATCGAATCTCCGAACAACGCCGTCATTAACACATCTGATCCGCACGCCAACACCACGCCCAAAGGCAACATCACCCCGATGCCTGCTTCGTACAGCCGCTCGATGCCGTCGGTAAGCATCGCCCGCTCGCCCCGAAGCCACAACGTCTTCACTGCCGGCAACAAGCTCAGTCCCGCCGCAATCATCAGGCTATAGAGAATTGTCGCAGTGGGCAACGCGATCTGATATGCCGCGACGTCCCGCGCCGAAAGCATCAGCGAAATTACGACCGTATCCAAGGCGGAAAACACGACAATCCCGCCGAACGCGAGACTCAACCATTTCCCCGAATCGAAGGCATTGCGAACGAGCTGGGGCCGCCACGAAAACCGCGCCCGCGCCAAGCGCGGAAGCGCAAAGCCAATTGCAATCCCCTGCACCACCACCTCGGCCATTGCGCCCAGCGTATAAGCGATTGCAGTCGCCAGCACGCCCCAGCCCGAGTGCAACAACCACGCCGCGCCCCCCACGCACACAATCGCCCGCGCAAGGTCCGACACATTGCGCCACGCAATCGCCTGCGCGCCGAGCAGAACCTGTTGACCTGCCTTAAACAGCAAGACGCACACCGCGTGCGCTGCGAGAATCCGCAGCAATGCCGGCGCGGCCTCGGCCTCGATGCGCAGCGCCCCGGCCACGAGCTCCGGCGCGATCAAAAAAACGCACACGACCACGCCCGTCGCAACGCCTTGCGGCGCAAACGCGCCGAGGATCAACGATTTCGCGGCATCGTAATCGTTCGATTCCCGGTACTGCGTCACGTATGGGACCAAACCGGGATCGAATCCAAACGTCACAACCGTCTGCACAATCATCACAAACGAAAACAGCGTGTAAAACAGGCCGTACTCGTCCGGCGTCAGGTTCTTGTACAACACGATGCGCAACACGTAAAACAACACGCCCGTAAGCAGCGTAGTCGCGACCGTCATCGCCGCATGCCGCGCAAACTGCCGCGCGTAATTCATCGGCGCGCACCCGCCGGCAGCCTGCCCGTCCGCGTCACCGTTTCATATCCAGTGCGCACCCCACGGCCGCTACAAACGCGTCCGCCGCTCGCGTCATCGTGAAAGGCGCAATCGATGCGCGCGCCGCGTCACGCATCGCGGCGTGCCGTTCGGGATGATCAAAATGATCGCGCATCGCCGCAGCCAACGTTTCCGGGTTTCGCGCGGGCACGACGTAACCATTCACCCCATGCGTCAACAGGTCCGGCGCCGCCCCGCACGCATCCGTTGCCAACACCGGTACACCGCACGCCAGCGCCTCATTGATGACCAACCCCCACACCTCCGACCGGGAAGGCACAACCTGCAAGTCCGCCAGCGCGTAATAGCCTGGCATCGCTTCACGCGCCACAAACCCCGTAAAAATCACCCGCGATTCAATCCCCAACTCGCGCACCATCGCCCGAAACTTCGTCTCATGTTTCCCACTGCCCACAAGCAGGAGTGTGATATCCGGTGCCGTGGGCATCACCGCGAAACGATTATCGACGTCCGTGCTTCGTCCGTGTCCGTCCGTGTTCGTCCGAATCCCCCCCCCGCAAACCCGGCCAAACCCCTCCACCAAATCACCCACACCCTTCAAATCCAACAAATTACCACAATACAACGCCACATACCGCGACTTAATCCCCAACCACTCCCGCAACCGCGCGCTATCCGATTCCATCGCCGTCTTCGCAAACGATTCCGTCTCCACCGTGTTGTACGCAAGAAACGTCTTGTCTTTGCGCGCGCCCAGCGACACCAGATACTCCTTCGCCCGCGACCCATAGGCCAGCCACGCCGTCGCACTCCGGACCAACGCGCGCACGAGTGGACGCGTAAACCGACGCAACAATGTGTTCTCCGCCGGCGTGCTTCCACTCCACAGAATAAACGGAGTCCCCGTCAACCAGGCGTGCAACGACGCGTAAAACGCCGCTGGCGTGTCCCACGCGCAACAAATGATGACATCCGCCCGCTGCCTCGACAACGCAACCGGCAAGGTCGGATTGATCAAAATAACGTTGTACCGGCTGCCCAAAGGAACCGACACCCGCGGCAAATTCCGCATCCGAAACTTCGCGTCCCCGGCATCGGCCCGCCACTCCCGCACCGAACGGATGTCGCCCAGTATCCAAACATCCAAATCAAACCGCCCCGCCAACTCGTCGAATAAAGGCGCCCGGTACGGCGACAAAAAATTGTGCAGCAACAAAACCCGAATTTCTTTGGTGTCTACCTCACCCATACGTGCGAATGGTATGCCCAACCTCTCATTGATGCAACGCCCGGCACACCCAATCGTGTTTCAGCCCTCGCCACCCTACCCGCAATGGTTCTCGAAATCGTAATCGTGCGCTCGACTCTTCATCCCCTTCGTCCCTTAAGTCCCTTTCGTCCTTTCTATCGAATTTGCACGCTCCTGAAAGGTGATGCTTAAAATCTGTAGAATTGCCCCGCCGTGAAAAAACATTGGGGCGGCACTGACACGAAGTATGGGATTTTTTGGGGAGCCACCACATGAGCATTGTGATCGGACTTGATGTCGGCACCAGCGGAACCAAGGCCATCGCCATTGACGAGCGCGGCGCGCTGCTTGCCTCCGCAGTTATCGAATATCCACTGCTGACGCCCAAACCCGGCTGGGCCGAACAGGACCCAGCGGACTGGAAGGCGGCGTCGCTGGAAGCGTTGAAACGGCTCGCGCAGGCACCGGAAGTGAACACCTCTGACGTGAAAGGCATCGGCCTTACCGGCCAGATGCACGGTTCGGTGTTTCTGGATGCGCAAGACCGTGTGCTGCGAAATGCACTGCTTTGGTGCGACAACCGTACCGCGCCGCAGTGCGATGCGATCACCGCCAAGGTTGGCGAAAAGCAGCTGATCGAAATGGTTTGCAATCCCGCGCTCACGGGAT
>JAWXCN010000207.1:0-16244 GCA_034408725.1 Candidatus Hydrogenedentota bacterium | reverse complement strand
GTCACACGCATAATCCGATCTTCAAAGTCCCCCTTTGAAGGGGGATTTAGGGGGATGTAAGGTCTGATTTCCAAACTTCATATCGAACGAATCTCAAACCCAGGACACTAGCGTTACGATGAAATCATCCGTTTCAGCGCGCCAAGGAAACCCGGCTTGCCGATTGTGATCGGCCGTGCGCCACTCGCCATTTGGGTTTTGTACGGTTGCGCCGTCACGCGCACGAGTAGCACCGTGACGTTGTCCGGCGCGCCGCCCGCAAGCGCCCGCCCTACCAGCACGCGCGCGGCGCCCTGAAGGTTCTCGCCGGCAAGTATGTTCGCGATCTGTTGATCATCAACTAGGTTCGACAAACCGTCCGAACAAATCATCAAGGTGTCGCCGACTTTCAGACGGACTGCGTAGAGGTCCGCGCTGACTTGATCCTTCGTGCCGACCGCGCGGGTAATAAGGTTTTTTAACGAATGCGAACGCGCTTCCTCTTCGGAGATATACCCGTTGCGGACCTGTTCCGCCACGAGGCTATGGTCTTCCGTGACCTGTACGAGCCCTTCACCCTGCCGCATGAGATAGAGCCGGCTGTCGCCGACGTGCGCGATGTACGCGTGGTCGCCCTGGACGAGCAGCGCGCACATCGTAGTGCCCATGCCGTAAAACTCGGGGTGGTTTTCCGCTTCCTGGAAGATGCGCCGGTTTGCCTGGCTCACCGCTTCGGAAAGTCGGGCGGGCGCGCCCGCTTCATTGCGCGCGTAATATTCTTCGACGAGTGTTTGCAATCCGAGCCGGCTGGCAAAGTCGCCACCGCTCACCCCGCCCATTCCGTCCGCGACGGCGAACAGAATGCCGGACTGCCGCGCGAGCTCCCGGTCTTCCGGCACGCAGATGGTGCAGCCGTCCTCGTTGCGCTGCCGCTTCTTGCCAACATCTGACAGCAAATGCGCCTCAAGGAATGGGCCGGCCCAATGGTACTCGAAATTGCCGCCACGCGACGGGCCCAGTTGAGTCTGTGGAATTACCGCCATTCCGGTCTATTTACCCCGTGCGCCGGGTGCGCGCGCTGCGCGTGGCGCATGGGACAGCATGCTCACACCGCGCTCCTTGCCCGATTTCGCGTATTCTAGGGGTGCGTTCGCGCGCAATGCAACCGCTACGAAGCGCGCGCCGGTTTGCGCGGCGCGGCGAGCTTGAGCACGAGCATCTCCAGCACCAGCGCGCGGTCCACCCCCGTGGTTCGGAACATGACATCGGTTTTCAAGCACAACGCGAAGGCGTCCCGAAATTTCTCGCGCCCCAGATTCTCGGCAAGGGGCCGGTGTTTGTTCGCGATGAACGGCGCCATCCGTCCCGCATTGTTCGTGGCGACGAAGTACGCCGATTTCAGCATCCATGTGATTGACCCCAGAATTTCGAATTCGCTCTTGCCCATGTCGAGCATGGCGCGCAACGTCGTCAATGCCTTGGACATTTCGGAATTTGCAATAGCATCAGTCAAGGTCCAAATTTCATCTTCCGCAATATCAGCGCAGGCTGCAATGATGTCAATTTCATGAACCATGTCCTGATCACCGGCATAATTACAAACCACCGTAATGGCATTGTCGATGTCGGAAAGGTGCGTACCACTGCGATGGACGAGAAGCCTTGCCGCGTCGGCGCTGATTTTCTTTCCCCGAGCGGCGGTCTCCGCGCGCGCCCACGCGACTGCGTCGCGCTCGTTCAGTTCGGGGCATTCGACGACCACGCCGTGTTTCTCGCAGAGTTTGAACAGTTTCAGGCGTCGATCTATCCGCGGCGCGATGAGCAGCAGGAGGGTCGTTTCGCAAGGGTTTTCAAGGTACCCGTGCAGGACCGCGCCCGCGCCTTCCGTCTCGAACTTGTCTGCCCCATGCACCAGCAGTACGCGGCGCTCGGTCAAAAACGGCAGGGTCTCCGCAATGGACACGATTTCGGAGGGATTCGCGTCTTCCCCGTGGAACACGTGGTAGCAGAGGTCGCGCATCCCCGGCTCGACGTACAACTGCACCATCTTGTCCACGGCGCGGTGCGCAAGCAGGGATTCGAACGTGGCTTCTCGTGCCTTGGGCGCTTTGTGCGAGGTGAAGAGGTAAATCGAGGCAGGCGGTTGTTTGCCCGCCGTCTTCAGAAATTCGCCGGCTTCCACGGCGCGCTTACCAGGGTTCGACAGTGCGATAAAAAATGTCCGACGCGAGTTGTTCCAGCGCCTCGGACGCGCCCCGGTTCTCCTCTTCGCTTGCGAACGAGCGCACGGACGGCAGGAAAGCCTCGGCATTCCCGCGAAGCCGATCGGAGGATTGGCCCGCGGCGCGCGTGTAAAAACTCGTTTCGCCCGCCATCACCTTTTCTTCCCACACAATTTTGCCGGTCGCGCGCTCGGTGAGCCGCGCGCTGGCAAGCACGACGCACAGAAACTGCGTCACTTCGTCTTCTTCGTCGTAGGTAATCCCCTTGACGCGATAATCATTGATGATGCCTTCCAGCAGCAGATCGGCTTCGTTTAGGCCGACGATTTGCAAACGGCCATCGGTAATGAATTTCCGCGTCACCGCGTTGGTCAAAGGCGCCTGCAAATCGTATTGACGGCTCGCGTTTTCAAACGCGGACACGTAGATCGACTGGTATTGTTCGTCGAGCGCGCTCTTGGTCGTGTAGCCGCAACCGGCGCCCAGGAACACGCCGGCTACCGCCGCAACACACGCTGCGCCCCGCGTTAGGAAGGAGACTGCCACCGCTTGCTGTGTCCATGTTGTTCCAACCACGTGCCCGCTTCCTGAGCGGACGGCGTGTTCGGGAATTGTTCCACGACCACCTCGTAGTAAAGTGCGGCGGAATCGAACTTGCGCCGCTTCTCATAGAACTTGGCCGTGCGCAACCGTTGTTCGGCGACGCGGTTCACCATTTCGGTGCGCATGCCGTCCATTTCCGCGCCGCGCGCGTCCTCCGGGAATTTCCGCTGAAAATTATCAATCGCTTCAACGGCCAACAGGCTCGGCGATTGGTCGTATGCCGGCGGCAGCGAATCCTTGTAATGGCACATCGCCAGACCGTAGCTCGCGTCATCCACCCAATCAGACGCGGCATAATCGTCGATGACGCGCTGATACTCGAATGCCGCTTCCCTATATTCCTCGAGCGTGTAATGGCAAAGGCCGAGTTTATACTGCGCCTGCGCGGCGGAATCGGTGAAGGGTTGATTGTCGATCACCATGGTGTACACCGTAACCGCGCGACGGAATGGCCGTTTGCGGAAAGGTTGCCACCAACCCTTTTCCTGATTGGCGGTGCCACGATCATAAAAATGATCGGCAATCTCGTATTGCTTCGTGATGACCTGATCAAACAAATCGCTTTCCGGGTACGCCGCAACAACTTGCTGATACTCTTTTGCCGCGGCAAGCAGGTCCCCTTGCGCCAACAGGACCTCGCCACGGACATATTGATTGTCGTCCGCCCATTCAGTGTCACTGTAGTAGTTCTTAAACTTCTCGGTCTCGCGCAACGCCTTCTTGTAGTCTCCCTGGACCATCAGACTGCGCGCATACTCGACTTGCAGCTCCGGCGTTTCCTTCGGAAGCTGTTTGGTATTGATCCATCGGCCAGTCTGCGGACTCCACGTCCACTGTGCCTCGGCGACGCCGTTGAACACCACGGTAAACGCGATAGCCGCGCCAACCCACCGCAACATGCTGTGCATGCACAGGTCTCCTAGTCTAGAAATTGTGCAATGCGGGAATCTTCAGCAAAATGGCTCCACCACAGATGACCCCGCATCAACCATTGGTCAACATTCTAACAACACACCAACCACAACGCAAGACACCACACCCACCAACTCGACAGTCTGTGGATAAACCGTTTACCTCGCACCGTGCGTCTCTGTCCATCTCTGTCCGTGTTAGTCCGTGGTAGTCCATGTCCCTCCATATCAGTCCTTCCCTTCCCAACCCCAAATCTCTTGACGGTCCCGTGCAAACCATATACTATCTCGCACATCCCGTGCGGGATAGGGGTCAGGTCATTTCCATCAGACGAATACGGCTGCCACGCCGTGTTCCAAAGACGAATTGCGCCGCACCGCCGCGATACCGGGCATTTGACGCTGGGTTGGGGCCGCAACAAGTGAGGGAAGGGGATTACCATGAGTGCGCACGCAGCATCCGCTGATTCCGGAGCCGATAAGCGCCTGTTCTGGGCCTGTTTCATGGCGCTCATCGCGACCGCGTTTGGATTCATTGTCCGCGGAATGATCATTACCGATCTGGGTAAACAGTTCGACCTTTCCGCGACCGAGCAAGGGGAAATTTTCGGCGCGGGCCTGTGGCCCTTCGCCATCAGTATTGTCCTGTTCAGCCTTATCATCGACAAAATTGGCTACGGCCGCGCGATGGCGTTTGCTTTCGTCTGCCATGTTGTGTCCTGCGTGATGACGATTTTCGCCAGAGGCTATTTGTCGCTCTACATTGCGACGTTTATTATGGCGTTGGGCAATGGTTCCGTCGAGGCGGTGATCAACCCGGTGGTCGCCACCATGTTCTCGAAAGAGAAAACGAAGTGGTTGAATATCCTGCACGCCGGATGGCCAGGCGGTCTCGTGGTCGGCGGGATAATGGCGATTGCACTTGGCTGGTTCAAAATTGGAGGTTGGGAATGGAAAGTAGCGCTCGTGCTCATTCCCACAATCGCATACGGCATCATGATGATCGGCCACAAGTTCCCAGTACATGAACGCGTTGCCGCAGGGGTCTCGTATCACGCCATGCTGAGAGAAGTGGGCATTCTCGGTGCCCTGATCATCGTGAGTCTGATGACATTTGAAGTGGGCCGCGTCTTCACAACCATGGGTTGGCTCGACTTCACCTCCTTGGGTGTTCTACACGTCAGCAGCATGTCGATCCCGTACCTCAACATCATAATCATTGTTGTGCTCGTTGGCGCGTTTGGCGCGTACACCAAATCGCTCGGTCAACCCTTGTTCATCTTCCTGCTACTTATTATGATGCCGCTAGCAACTACCGAGCTCGGCACCGACGCCTGGATTACACCGCTGATGGAAGGCGAAATGGGTAAGCTCCGCCTGAACGCGGCATGGGTACTGGTCTACACCTCGTTCATAATGATGGTGTTGCGATTCTCCGCAGGCTCCATCGTGCACCGAATTTCTCCGCTGGGTTTGCTCGCCGTAAGTGCAGCCATTGCAGCGCTAGGTCTCGTCTCCCTGTCATACGCGACGGGCATCATGATTGTGTTGGCTGCAACCCTGTATGCCTTCGGTAAAACGTTCTTCTGGCCCACCATGCTCGGCGTTGTGGCGGAACGCTTTCCTAAAGGCGGCGCCATGACCATCAACACGATCGCCGGCGTAGGCATGTTGAGCGTTGGGATCGTGGGCGCACCCTTCCTGGGAATGATTCAGGACACCGCCATCGATAAGAACCTGGCGGCCTACGACCAGCAAAATAACACGGCCTTCCATTCGAATCTGGTCACCGACGAAAAGACCAGTATCTTTGGGGAATACTTGTCCGTGAATCAGGATAAATTGATGGCCGAGAGCGAGGACAACCAGGCCGTTGTAAAAGAAGTGAGCATGAATGCCAGTAAGGGGGCATTGCGCACGGTCGCGATTTTCCCGTGCATCATGCTGGTTTGCTACATCGTCCTGATTATTTACTTCAAGACAAAGGGCGGGTATAACCCGGTCCACCTGGAGGATGAGGGCGTACACCAGGCCTGACGATTCGCGCGGATTTCCGGCCGGGCGGCCCATGGCGGTCGCCAGGCTTTTTTATCCTCCCGCCCCCAAAATCTCGGTAAACCGCCGTGCCTGCGCCGACAATGTGCGCCCCTTTCGCGAGACCACGCCATACGTCCGATTCGGAAACCACGAACTCGCGCGGATAACCTCGAGCGTCTCATCCCCTGTGATGCAAATGCTCATCACAATTGAAATGCCGAGTCCCAACTCCACATAGGTCTTGATTACCTCCCAGCCCCCGACTTCGAGTTTCACGTCATACCGCAGTCCCCGCTGTTTGAATACGTCCTCAACCATGCGCCACGTGCTCAGCGTCCGGGGCGGCAAAATGAGCGGATACTTGCTGATGTCCCGTAGCGTAATCCGCTTTCGCTTCGCAAGCGGGTGTCCCAGACATGTAATCAAAAGCGGTTCATAGGAAACAATCGGCTGGAACGCAATGTCGTCCGGCGTGTCCAGCATCGGACCGACACAAAAATCGACCTCTCCTTCCCGAAGCAGCTCCAATCCCGCACGGCCAGTTACATTATGTATTTTTAACTCGATGTTTGGGTGCCCCTTCACAAACTCCTCAACAAAGCGAGGCAGCACGTAAAGTATCGTTGACCCGCCCGCCGCAATGTCCACCCTGCCCCTATCCACCGATTCCCGTCGCGTATGGAACTCTTCATGGATCGAATCGATCCCTTCCACCAATGGCCGCGCGAGCTCCAACAACAACACCCCGTCAGGGGTCAACTCGATCCGCGGGCCGCGACGCTCAAATAATTTGACCCCGATTTCCCGTTCCAAAGCTTGAATCTGAAGCGAAACGGACGGCTGGCTCAAATGTAATTTTTCCGCGGCCTTGGTGACGCTTCCCGCGTGCGCGGCGAAGCAAAAACCGCGTAACTGTTGAAGGCGGTTTTGCTTATATCGAATGGCGCGCGATGGCATGGCATTTTTCCCGGGTTTCGATTGTTGTCAAGTTGCCCAAAGAGTGAAATCTGCCGTATAGTTATCGTATGGCATGGGGAGGAAAATTGGCATTTGCGCCTGAATCGGTTTGCTACGAAAGCCCGAGGGGCTAAGGAGGAATTGTTTATGCACCACGGTATCCAAATGTTCCGGGCCGTCAAACGCTACAACGTCGTGCTCGGCGTGCTCGTGGCCGCAGCCCTTGTCGTGACTCCCCATCACGCCGCCATCGCCGGCAGCAATCTCGCGGACGGTGGCTTCGAGGCGGGCCGGTTCGCGGGAGTCTGGAAAGAAGCATCCACCAATTTCGATACACCGATTTGCAGTTTCGCCGTTTGTGGCGATGGTTCCGGCACGGCTGAAGCCCGGTCGGGAAGCTTTTGGGCCTGGTTCGGCGGCTCGGATGACAATGTCGAAAAAGCGAAACTTCAGCAAAATGTGCGGTTCCCCTCAGGTGGAAATGCCACCCTTCAATTCTACCTCTGGATCGGCGATTCCAGCCCGGACGGCAAGGACTGGCTGCGCGTGTTCATCGACGGGGACAGAGTCTTCAACGTCAAGGAATCCAGCAACCAGTACGACGATGGCTATACGCTGGTGTCCATCGACGTATCGGCTTATGCGGACGGCGCGAAACACAAGTTGCTCTTCAAGAACAAATGCACGGGCGATGGCAACTCCAATTTCAACCTGGACGATGTAAGCATTACAGACTAACCCGCTTCAAACGATTCGATTTTCTTGGGCGCGCCCTGCGTTTTACGTCGGGCGCGCTTTTTCTTTCCCGTCGATCGGCCGGAACGTAACGAACCCATCCTACGTGACAAGCATTGTTCTCGTCAATACTAACCATTGATATAATTGTCTTGCGCAATACACTACCTACTGGTAAGTTAGTGTCAGGGACGAGACCGGCTACTACCAGCATCGAACCGGCAAAAGGGCAAGACGGGTCGCAAAATGAATTCTACCCTACTCAATGACGGCATTGATGTCCGCGCAAAATCAAGCGCGGAATTCGATGCAATTCTTACGCCCGACGCCCTGCGGTTCGTCGCGACCCTGGTCCGAATGGCCTCCAGCCGGCGCGACAAACTCATTGCGCGCCGCGTCGAACGCCAACAGGAATTCGACGCGGGAACTTTGCCGGATTTTCTATCCGATACAAAACACATTCGCGACGCCGATTGGAAGATCGCGACAATTCCCGATGACCTTCAAGACAGGCGCGTCGAAATTACGGGGCCAGTCGACCGCAAGATGATCATCAACGCGCTCAACAGCGGCGCGAGGATGTTCATGGCCGATTTTGAAGATTCCCATTCGCCGACCTGGGAAGGCACGATGGAAGGCCAGATCAATCTGCGCGACGCCATTACCCGGTCGATTGGGTTCGATAGTCCCGAAGGAAAATCCTACAAACTCAATGACCATGTTGCGACACTGCTCGTGCGCCCGCGTGGGTGGCATCTGGATGAGAAGCACCTATACGTCGACGGCAAACCCGCGCCGGCCGGCATTGTCGATTTCGGCCTCTACTTCTTTCACAACGCGAAGGAACTTCTGGCGCGCGGTTCTGGCCCCTACTTCTATCTCCCAAAGATGGAAAGCCACTTCGAAGCGCGGCTGTGGAACGATGTATTTTGCCTCGCGCAAGAAGAGCTCGGCGTACCCCGCGGGACGATCAAAGCGACCGTCCTCATCGAAACAATACCTGCGGCGTTCGAGATGGACGAAATTCTCTACGAGCTGCGCGATCACTCCGCGGGGTTGAACTGCGGCCGGTGGGACTACATCTTCAGTTGCATCAAGCGGTTCAAGAACCATCCTGAGCGCGTGTTTCCGGATCGCGCGCTGGTCACGATGACTTCGCACTTCATGCATTCGTACTCGTTGCTCGCGATCAAGACCTGCCACCGCCGCGGCGCGCACGCCATCGGCGGCATGGCCGCGCAAATCCCAATCAAGAACGACCCCGCCGCGAACGACGTTGCGCTCGCAAAAGTCCGCGCAGACAAAACGCGCGAGGCCAACGACGGTCACGATGGCACCTGGGTCGCGCATCCGGGACTGGTGCCCATCGCCATGGAAGAGTTCGACAAGGTAATGACGACCCCGAACCAAATCCATCGTCAACGCGACGACGTCAACGTCACCGCCGCGGACCTGCTTAAAATTCCCGAAGGCGAAATCACCGAGCGCGGACTGCGCATCAACGTCAGTGTCGGCATTCAGTACATGGAAGCCTGGCTGCGCGGCGCTGGCTGCGTCCCGCTCTATAACCTCATGGAAGACGCCGCGACCGCCGAAATATCGCGCTCGCAAGTCTGGCAATGGATTCACAATCCGCGCGGCGTGTTGCAGGATGGGCGCAAGGTCACCAAGGAATTGTTTCGCAAAATTCAGGCGGAAGAACTCGAAAAGATTCGCGGAGAAGCCGGCGAAGCGCGCTACGCAAATGGCAAATACGATCTCGCCGCAAAACTGTTTGATGACATCATCGTGAACGATGAGCTGGAAGAATTCTTAACGCTCCGGGCATACGACCACCTCGATTGAGGGAGACAACAAAATGAAGACCGTTCAGGAAATGGCCGTCGCGCTGGAAGAGCGCATTTCGCGGCACGACATTGATCCCGAAGAAGCGCGCGTATTGCGCACTATCTGGGAAAACGACGATCGCTGGAAAGGCATTGTGCGTCCCTACACCGCGGACGACGTCTTGCGTTTTCGCGGCACCGCAAAAATCGAGTACACCTTCGCCGAGATGGGCGCGGAACGGCTGTGGCACCTCCTGCACACGGAGGACTATATCCCCGCGCTCGGAGCGCTCACCGGCAACCAGGCCGTCCAACAGATCGAAGCTGGCTTGAAAGCCATCTACCTCAGCGGATGGCAAGTGGCCGCGGACGCAAACCTCGCCGACCAAATGTACCCGGATCAAAGCCTCTACCCGAGCAACAGCGTGCCCGCGGTCGTGCGCAAAATTAACAACGCGCTGCGTCGCGCAGACCAAATCCAGGTCCTCGACGGACGCAAAGGCGGACCATACTGGTATGCGCCAATCATCGCTGATGCGGAAGCCGGCTTCGGCGGACCGCTCAACGCGCACGAATTGATGAAATCAATGATCGAAGCGGGCGCCGCCGGTGTCCACTTCGAGGACCAACTCGCCTCCGCCAAAAAATGCGGACACATGGGTGGCAAAGTCCTCGTGCCCACGCAGGAGTTCATCGTGAAACTCATCGCCGCGCGTCTCGCCGCGGACATCTGCGGCGTCCCAACCTTGCTCGTCGCGCGCACGGACGCCGATTCGGCCAAACTGCTCACGTCGGACATCGATCCCCGCGATAACCCGTTCCTCACCGGCGACCGCACCTCGGAAGGGTTCTACGGCATCAAGGGCGGCGTCGATATGGCCATCGCGCGCGGTCTCGCCTACGCCCCATACTCCGACATGATCTGGTGCGAGACCTCCACGCCCTGCCTGAAAGACGCAAAGAAATTCGCAGAAGGCATCCACGCGAAGTTCCCGGGAAAACTCCTGAGCTACAACTGCTCGCCATCGTTCAACTGGAAACGCAACCTCGACGAACCCACCATCGCAAAGTTCCAGCGCGAACTCGGCGCTATGGGATACAAGTTCCAGTTCGTCACATTGGCCGGGTTCCACTCGCTCAACCTCGGCATGTTCAACCTCGCCCGCAGCTACAAAACTGAAGGCATGGGCGCCTACTCCCGGTTCCAGGAAAAAGAGTTCAAATACGAAAAGGGCAGCGGCTACATGGCCACCACCCACCAGAAATTCGTCGGCACCGGCTACTTCGACCGCATCATGGAAGCGATCTCCGGCGGCGCATCATCCGTCACCGCCCTAGACGGCTCCACCGAACAAGACCAGTTCAACGCCGGAGGAAACGGCAAACACTAAACAGATCCCGGGAGGGCGCGCGTCCCCGCGCGCTTTGGTCCCCGCGATTATATGTCCATGCGCGGCGCGCGAGGACGCGCGCCCTCCCGATAATTCATGCGCGTAAAGCGCGCTCATGAAAATTCTCCCTTTGAAATTTGAAGGGGGGCGGCGCGAAGCGACGGGGGATGTAGCCCCGGCGACAACCCCGCATATACGAACATAGCTCGAACAGGCCACTTCCTGGCCTTGCAGTCCGAGGGGAAGCAACGCCCGGCCAAACGGCCGGGCGTTTGCCATTTCTCTTCAAAGAGTGAATTGATGTAGCGCTGAATTCCGATTCGGCGCGTGCTTACCGATGACCTCAACTATCCCGCATCGAAGAACTCCGTGCTTGTCCGTGTCTGTCCATGTCTGTCCATAGCGTCCACCCAGTCCACTCCGTCCACCAAGTCCACTTACGTCAGCATGCCGCCAGCGCTGAGTTCCGATTCGGCGTTCTTGGAGATAATCGAAGTCATCGGTGAGCATGCGCCGGCGGTGTGTCCGCCGGCGGGTTTTCCTTTTCGAAGGTGTCGATATCTTGTGGGGGTGATGGCAAGTGAGATTCTCGTGGGTCATCGAGAAAGCGAAAACAAATCTATCAAAGCACAAGGTATCGCTGAAACCATGACGCTTCTTGCGTCATTCGGCGTTAGGAATACCAGGCGCGCATGTTGCGAAGCACGGCCTGCGGGAGTATCGTTTACTTGTGGCTAGCACCATTGACGAATTGGCGGAGCAGGCGATGTCGCTGCCGGCGGAATCGCGCGCCCAGTTGGCAGACTTGCTTGCTGAAAGCCTTGATGTCGCCGGGCTGGGACGGATCGACTCCGTTTGGCTCGACGAAGCCAAGCGCCGGCGGGATGATGTACGCGCCGGCCGCGTCGATACAATTCCTGGGGATGAGGCGCTACGTAGAGTTCGCGATTCCCTTCCGTGATGAACTACAAGTTTCATCCCGACGCTCTTCAAGAGTATCAAGAAACGGCCAGCTACTAAGCTCAGCGCGATCCAGTTCTTGCGCAACGGCACGTCAATTTTGTTGAAGAAACGGTCAAGCGCAAGATCTCGCTTTTGGGGAAATGCAATGAGAGATGACCATGCATCAGAACCCGTAGAACGATACGGCAAACTTGAGGGCTTGGATCGCAGTTTCGATATTGCTTATTGGCAAAGGCTTGGTTCTGCGGCTATATTTGCCGCGGCGCATCAGATGGTCCTTGACGCGTATCGTTTAAAGGGAATTGCGCTTGATGACAGAGTTCGAAGAGATATTGAGCACTATGGAAAAATTCCAGGTTAAATACCTGGTGGAAGGTGAGAGCCAAATTCGGCGACGTCATAACAAACTTTATTAGCCGCGATGATCTCATCGCTTCCAAGAAAGCGTCGGGTCGCCACCTTGACCTTCACGACATCGAACTCCTGGAAAAATATCGCTACGAATCGTAATCCATCAACTTCGAGGTAACAATCTGGTGACCACCTCCTTTCATCCGCCGCAACGCACCCTCATGGGCCCTGGCCCGTCGGACATCAACCCGCGAGTGTTGGCGGCGATGGCGCGGCCGACGCTTGGCCATCTGGATCCCGAATTCATTCGAATGATGGACGAAGTGAAGGACCTGCTGCGGTACGCGTTTCAGACGAAGAACGAAATGACGTTTGCGGTCTCTGCGCCGGGATCGGCGGGCATGGAATGTTGTTTTGTGAATCTCGTCGAGCCGGGCGACGAAGTCATTGTGTGCCAGAACGGCGTGTTTGGCGGGCGAATGAAGGAAAACGTTGAGCGTTGCGGCGGCACGGCGATCATGGTACAGGATGCGTGGGGCGAGCCGGTCGATCCGAACAAGGTCGAGGCCGCGCTGAAAAACCATCCCGATACAAAGGTGCTCGCGTTTGTTCACGCAGAAACCTCGACCGGCGCGCAGTCGGACGTGAAGGCATTGACCTCGCTCGCGCAACAATACGGGTGCCTCTCGATTGCCGATACCGTTACGTCATTAGGCGGCATTCCGTTGAAGGTCGACGAGTGGGCGATAGACGCAGTGTATTCCGGATCGCAGAAGTGTTTGTCATGCTCGCCGGGTTTGTCGCCCGTGAGTTTTGGCGCGCGGGCCATCGAGAAGATTCAGGCGCGCACCTCGAAAGTGCAAAGTTGGTTTCTCGATTTGCAATTGGTTATGTCCTACTGGGGTGGCGATGGCAAACGCGCGTACCACCATACCGCGCCGATCAATTTGCTATACGGATTGCACGAGGCCCTCGTGATCCTGAAGGATGAGGGCATCGAGAGTTCCTGGGCGCGCCATCTGCGTAACCACCTCGCGTTGCGCGCGGGGTTTGAGGCTATGGGTCTTTCGTTCGTGGTGCGCGAGGAGTTTCGTCTTCCGCAACTCAACGCCGTAAGCGTGCCCGAAGGAATCGACGAGGCCGCCGTCCGTAGCGCGCTTCTCAACGATTACAGCATCGAAATCGGCGCCGGCCTCGGCGCAATGGCGGGAAGAATCTGGCGCATCGGTCTTATGGGACATTCGTCCACTCCGAAGAATGTATACGCCTGCCTGGGCGCCATGGACGCCGTCTTGAGTGCAATGAACGCGCCTATCAATACAGGTGTGGCGGTCGCGGAAGCGAAAAATGCGTTGCTGCCTTAGCGACGCGAATCATACTTGAAAACGCTGACGTAGACTCAAACAAAACTTTAGCTTGTCTTTATCCCGAAGGGATTATGGCACGCAGCCTGGGGTAGGAAGGCGCGCGGCAGTTTGCGCGCCTTCCTACCCCAGGATCACGCGTCCACCCCACCGGTTTTTACCCCGAAGGGGTTACGGCAGTATCGTTAGAGACTCTTAAGCCCGACCGTTCAACGATTGACCGAAAGGACCGACGCAATGGAATACGAATCCTTGCGTGACCGAATAACTGCCAATCCAGATACATTTGGCGGGAAACCTATCATTCGTGGCATGCGGCTATCCGCGCGTGCATTGCGTACGCGCACGCGATTGTCGCAAATACAAGACATAGCGCCAATTAGTCATACACACCCATCCGCGAATTTCGTCGTATCGCCAATATATCGCGCATGGTTGGAATTGCATCGCGGACCATGCGCACGCGGCTGTCCGGGTTGTTGAGCCAACGAATTGGAACTTCGACGATTTTCAGCCCATGCCGTTGCGCGATGTAGAGCACTTCCACGTCGAAGCTGAATCGTTCGAGGGTTTGCCGCGTGAAGCAGATATCCGTTGCGCGCGCGGTGAACGCTTTGAACCCGCACTGCGTATCGCTGAGTTCAGTGAGGCCGAGTGTGTGCATGACGCGATTGAACATGCGGCCCATCGCTTCCCGCACGACACCCTGGTGAATCTCGATTTGCGATGCGTCCATCAACCGCGAGCCAATGACGATGTCCGCGCCGGCGTCGAAGTGGGGGAGAAGCTTTTCCAATTCGCTGATGGGCGTCGAGCCGTCCGCGTCGTAATACACGCGAATCTCGCCGCGGGCGTGCAGCATGCCCGCGCGCACGGCGTTGCCTTTGCCGCGATTGGGTTGATACGCAATGACACGTACATCTGGAAACTGCGTTCCGACGGCGTTCGCCGTGTTGTCCGCGCTGCCATCGTCGACGACGATAATTTCGGAATCATACGGCTGATTTGCAAAATACCCGCGGACATCCGTCAGCGTCGCGCCGATGCGCGTGGCTTCGTTATATGCGGGAATGACAAGCGAAACGCGCATGCGTTGCTCAGATGTTCCGCGGGGAGCGAAGCTGGACATGATATGAATGCGCTGTGCTCATTCGCTGATCGGTTGCACCCAGATGTTCGCGAACTGGACGCGATCATTATGGTGTTGCAGAAGCAGTGGACCGAGCGGACCTTCCACGTCTGTAATCCCGCCCGGCGTTGCGTTCGGCAGTTTCAGATGATCATGAATGGTGATGCCATTGTGCAGGACCGTCAGTTCCGCGTCCTGCGTCTTCTTTCCCGCGGCATCAAACTTCGGCGCGTAAAACTCGATGTCATACGTTTGCCATGTCAGCGGGGGAAGCGCCGCTTCCGCGAGCGGCACGGCAATTTTATAAATGCCGCCGCAAAGATTGTTTTGCGGCTCGACGCCGAAACTATCGAGCACTTGAATCTCGTATCTACCTTGCACGTACACGCCACTATTGCCACGCGCCTGACTGCCAACGCCTTCGTTCGGCATGTAAGGTGTCGCGAATTCCAAATGAACCTTCGCGCTGCCAAATTCCTGTTTTGTGACGATGGCGGGATTCGCAACTTCAAAGCCGCCGTTCGCGATCGGCGACCATTTCTCCGGGCGCGTCTCCCACGCATCCTGGTTGCCATCGCGCAGAAGCACAACTGCGCCTTCCGGCGGCGCGGCGCCCAGCGACGGCGGCTTGACCTGGATTCGCGTCAGTTCAAATGGCAGTGGTGTGCCGCCTTTGCGGTCCGGTTTGGTGCTGCCCTTCGCGGAAAGGCGACCCGGAGTGAAATGTCCCGTCATTTTTCCGTCCACGGAGGTTGCAGTGAGCAGATACTCGGAGTCGAGGCTCGCTGCGCCGGTGAACGTCGCGTTGGTATCTGTTACGGAATCGCTGAGCGTGCCGGCGCCGATGGCTTTGTCATTTTCGATGATCTCAAATTTGCCGTCCCACGCACCTTTTTTCACGCCCCAGATTTTCGCCTTGATCGTGCGCGATTCCCATCCCGGTGCGGAAACTTTTCCTTCCCACACGCCCATGACGCCATCGTCGTCTTCAGCGAAGACTGGTCCACACGCGAGGAGTGCGGCAAACGCGAATCGAAGTATACGAGCCATTTCGGTCCCCTTGAAGTTCCTGTTCAACGTCACTCGGGCTTTCGCAATACATACCTGACATACCGGGCCTCGCCCGATGCAAACGCACGATACATGGGCGAATCTTTTACCGCCGCGAACATTTCAAACATCGCTCGCCGCCGCTCCGATATTTTAGTTTCGATGAATGCCCGTTTCCGCGCGTCTTCCGCATCCAGGGCCAGTAGCATGCCGGGATTCAGGTCCTCTTCCTCGATCATCTCGAAGCCCGGGGCCAACAACTCTTCGCGGAGCGATTCGATTTGCGCGGTGGGCCGGAAATCCGCGAACAGAAAATATCCGCCGGGCCGCAGCACGCGCCAAACGTGCCGCACGAATGAGGCCATCCGTATATAGCAATGCGAGGACTCGATGTTTACGACGGCGTCAAAGGACTGGTCTGCGAGCTTCAATCCTTCGGCGGCGCCTTGCGAAAACGACAACCCCGGCAACTGCCACTCTTCCGCGCAAAATGTGATCGAGCTTGGACACAAATCCACGCCGTGCATCGTGCGCGGCCCAAGGTACTTCGCGATATACGCCGCGCCGCCGCCGCGGCCGCAGCCGATCTCAAGCACGTCTTTTCCGCGTAACGCGACCGCGTCGGCGACCCGGTGATAGAGTTGCAACGATTGCCGGTCCGTTTCTTCCGACGCATCGAGCGGCATGATTGGCTCGCGCGAAGCGGGGTCTATCCACCCATAATTC
>JAWXCN010000206.1:0-15014 GCA_034408725.1 Candidatus Hydrogenedentota bacterium | reverse complement strand
GTACATGATCTATCATGGCGACGCCGATCCCATGGTGCCGCTGCAGCAGTCTCAAGTCTTCATCGACGCGGTGAAAGCCGCGGGCGGCTCCGCGGAACTTTTTGTAAAGGAGGGCGGCGCCCATCCTTGGCCGACACTTGAGGAAGAGGTCGCCAAGATGGCGGATTGGTTTGACGGGAAGTTGTAATCGGGAAGGGAGACTCCGGCGATGAAAGTAACGATTCGCATCATCCTCGGCGTGGCGTTGGCGGTCACTGCGAACGCGCCCGCGTTTGCCGGTGCGCACGGTCCGGCGCAAGGCTCAAAAGAAGTCCCGCTGTTTGACGATCTCGGCGATCACCATCACGCGATTACCACCGCATCGCCGAAGGCCCAGGCGTATTTTGACCAGGGACTTCGCCTGATCTACGCATTCAATCACGAGGAAGCCAACCTCGCGTTTCGCGAGGCGCTCAAGCATGACCCTGATTGCGCGATGGCGTATTGGGGTATTGCCGCGGCAAAGGGTCCAAATTACAACCTGCCGATGGACGAGGCCCAAGCGAAGGCAAGTCACGAGGCCAGCCGAAAAGCTCTGGAACTTGCGCCGCGCGTTTCAGTTCCGGAGGGTGATTACATTGCGGCGATGGCGTTGCGGTATTCCGATGATCCGAAGGCGGACCGCGCGGCGCTGGACCGCGCGTATGCGGACGCCATGCGCGCGCTGGCGCAGAAGTATCCGAAGGATGACGACGCATTGACGTTGTTTGCGGAGTCGCTGATGAATTTGCGGCCGTGGCAGTTGTGGAATAAGGACGGCACACCCGCACCCGAGACGCTGGACATCCTTGCTGCGCTCGAGACCGTCTTGGAGCGCAACGCAAAACACGCCGGTGCAATTCATTACTACATTCACTCGACCGAAGCGTCGCCGTACCCGGAGAAAGCAGAACCGTATGCGGACCGGCTCGGCAAGCTGATGCCTGGCGCGGGTCATCTTGTCCATATGGCGGCGCACACGTATATACGCACGGGCCGTTACGAGGATGGCGTGCGCGTGAACATCCGCGCGGCGGACGTTGACCGCGATTACATTGCGTTCCGGAATCCGCAAGGGCCGTACAGCATGATGTACTACCCGCACAACATCCATTTCATCTGGTCATGCGCAGCCATCGGGGGAGGCAGCAGGCGCGCGATCAGCGCGTCGCGCGATCTGATTGACGAGGCGCCCATAAGCGCCATCGCCGCCATGCCAACGATGGAGTTTGTCGTGCCGACGCCGTATTTCGCACTGGTGCGGTTTGGCAAGTGGGAAAAGATGTTGGAAGAACCTCGTCCGCCGCTAGAGCTGCAGTATACGACGGCGATGTGGCATTACGCGCGAGGGATGTCGTTTGCGGGACTTGATCAGCTTGAGCCAGCGAAAGCCGAAGCGGAGCAATTGTACAAAATTCGCGATGCGTATCCCGCCGACCAGTACATCGGGATCAATTTCGGAAAGAGCATCATCACGGTAGCTTCGTCCGTGCTCGGCGCGGAGGTTGCCCGCAAGGAAGGCAAGCTGGACGAGGCGATAAAGGGATTCACCGAGGCCGTGGCGGTGGAAGACACGTTCACGTATGAAGAACCGCCGGCATGGTATCAACCAGTGCGGCTATTGCTGGGCGCGGCGCTGCTCGATGCAAATCGGCCAGTGGACGCGGAGGCGGTATATCGCGAAGACCTCAAACATTATCCGAAGAACGGGTGGGCGCTATTCGGGCTCCACCAAAGCTTGCAGGAACAGGGCAAGAAAAAGGAAGCGCGCGCGATTAAGAAACAGTTCAGGTCAGCGTGGAAACGCGCGGATGTAAAACTGGCGTCGTCGCGGTTTTGAAGATACAACGGGACTGTCACCGGCAACGCGTTTTGGTTGCCGGTGGCTGTCCCGTGCGGTAGATTATTTTTGCGAAGCGCCGGTTGCCGGTGGCTGTCCCGTGTGGTTGCCTATTTTTGCGATTCGCCGTTTCCGGTCCGGTTATTCGTGCGCGAGCACGTAGGTCCCCGGCGGTTGCACGTAGAGTGGTTCCAATGATGCAACTTCGATTGCGCGGGAGACCGTTGCACTGGACTGCGCCCAGAATGCAATCCATTGGTCCGGTGTTTCGAGCGCGACTGGCGCGTCTTTTGTGCTCCAGATTCGGCTGAGGGCGGCCTTGCCGGCGTTTTGCAAGCGCGGATTGGTCTTCATCAGCATGTCCAGCAGAACCGGGGTCGCGCGCCGGTCGCCCGATTGCGCCAATGCGTTGATCGCCGCGATTTGGACTTCGATGTCGGCATCGGCCGTGCCGCGCGCGATGGTTTCCGCGGACGCAAGTTCGCGGTGCCTGCCCAGTAATTCGAGCGCGGCGGCGCGTAGCGTTGCCACCTGGTTGGTCAAAGTTTCCATCACGATGGGTTTTGTTCTGGCGCTGTCAATTGCGAGCATTACTTCGAGAACGCCCGGCAGTACGCGCGCGCCAAAACCCTGGCGGGACTCGTTGAGAAATCGGAACACATCAAACTTTTGCTGCATGCCGATTAATTGGTTGATTGCCTGTTTCCGCTCGTTTGCGTCTTCGGCGGCAAATTTGTCAACGACGGCGATTACCTTTTCGCGTTGGTCAGCATTCAGTCCCGTCAGTTCTTCCAGCGTCTTTTCATGCTGTAGCGCCGCGGGGTTGGCGCGCGCAAGATCGAGCGTGCCTTTCTTATCATTCTCTTCGATACGATCTATCTCGTCGGTTTGGTAGATGATCTCGCCGTTGCCCGACCTGACCGCCACGCAGTTCGCGTTGACTTTCGTGACAGTTCCATCGATTGCGATGCCATTTTTCAGCATGACGGTGTCCGCGGTCGCGCCACTCGCAAGCAGGAGCGCCGCCAAGCTATAAGCGATTTTCGATTTCATGGTCATTCCGATCAATCTCCTCGTCGCGCGATGCAGGTAGACAGTGCGTGTCTTGGGTTTATCAATTGTTACCGTCGCCATTATTGCCGTTTGGTCCGTTTCCGTTTCCTTCATTCGATGTGCCGTTTCCGCCACCGTTGCCCTGGCCGACACCGCTATTGCCGGAGCCGCCGTCGTAGGAATCTCCCGTGAATCCTGTTCCGGAAGTGGCCGTGTACACGCCTGTCAACGGACGATAGGTCATTCGGCGAAACGCCACGCGTGTCGTGTCTTCTACGCGCAGGAAATTGGCAACGCGTTTGTCATAGTAGAGTTGCAGCGCCGTGCGCGGTTCTGCGAAGTCCGGTCCGGGGACGAATACGCCGAGGTCCGCGGAGACCACGCCACCGCGCAAAAGCATGCGCCCGCGCGTATTCGAGTTGTGCCGGCCGCTGCTGCGGGTAATACAGAAAATACTGTTGTTGGAATAGAGGAGCCCGTCGAATTGGAGCGGGCGTCCACTCGAGGGGCGCGTCATTTCATCCGCGTACCAGAAATTGCGCATCTGTGTTTCAGACACCCAAAAGCTTTGCGGGTTCAGATCATGGACGGCGGCGTTTGTCAGGTTGGTTATTGCCACCACGCCGGATTCATTGTATTTGACGGTATGTTCGTCCGACGACGAATAGCGGTACACGGGCGCGGACGGCTTCAGGCGGTAGTAGCGCGGTTTGTACGAAGGGCTCGCCTGGGCTTTTTCATACTCGCGCTTGTTGAACAGCATGAGTTCGGATGTCGTGAAACTCAATTGCGGTTGCGATCCTTGTGCTGCGCCGGTGTCTGAAACTCCAGAGTCGAAGTAGCCGATTGTGTGGGACTGGTTCGGCTGTCCGCTCTTCGTCAGTGTTACGGTGCGGTTCGATTGACGCATGTCGATGAACCCGCCAGCGGGATACTTGCCGGTGTCAGCGGTATGCTGTTTCGCGCGGATGGTCAGGTAATCGCCCATCATGATGCTTCCGCCGGCAGTGAGCGCGAACCCGTTGGTGGTCCCGTCGGAGGCCACGCCAAATTCGCCTGGAGCGTCGGCATAAGTGACGTCACCGGCGACATACACGTTTCCTTTGGCGTATATCTGGCCCCAGCCTTTTACTTTTCCTTTAATAATGATGTCGCCATTCACCGCGACTTTGCGGTCTATCACGATGGGGTCGCTATCGGTGCCAATGAGGATGAGATTGCCATCGTACGAACCGTCCGCCTGCAATTGGCTCAGCGCGCTGTTGGACGCGACGGGGAGCGACGACCCGGAATACGTCGATCCGGCCGGGACGCCATACGCCACGCCCGCGGTAACGGAACCACCGATAAGGCTCGGGTCGAGTTCAAATGAAATGCTGCCGTTTGCGCTGTTGATGACCGTGTCGAACTCGTCCTGGCTGACCATCTTGTCGCCGTCATCGTCCGGAAATGGCGCGGGGAAGTTGACGGGAAGCGTGCCATCGGTCATTGCGTCTTCGTCGATCGGATAGTTCAAGTACAAATTCGCGAACTGGTTCAGTTTTCCGTTGGAATTGGTTGTCGCGTTGGAGAGGTTGCCGGTCGTGAGGCCGCCCGACGAATTCTGATTGATTTTTCCGTTCGAGGAACTGAACTGAAATGCCTTGAAGTTCGACGACGCGAGGCTCGTTGCATTGAGCGTGCTCCAGGCGTGGTTGTACACCTGGCCCCGGGTATACGTGGTGCCGGCGATTTCGGTGCTGATGTTTTCGTTCGTGCGTATCATCAGCGATTCGAGGGCGGCCATTTTTACGCGATCGAATTCGCCATACATATCCGGGTCGGTGTTGCGAAACAGATCAAGCGAATTGATTTCCGCGTGGCACATGATGCAGTTGATGTTGTTCGCGAGAATGCCAAACTCGAATCCGCGGAATGGCTGACCGGAAACACGCACGGTCTGCACCCCAGATTTCATCCTGTTTCCAGATCGCGCCGTTGCCGTGAGCGTGAACACCGTACCGGTTACATCATCCATACGTTCGACGTTAACACCGAGGATTTGCTCTCCCGACGAAAGCCTTAAAGCGTCCGCTTCCGTCACGATGTCCACGCCGCCGGGGTTCGAGGCGAAAGTGCCGTCGCCGTTGGCGTCGTACTCCGTGCCATCCATCGTGCCGTCGCCGTTTGTGTCTTCGTTGGTATCCACAAGCGCGTCGGCAAAGACAAGGTAGGATGCGAGATTGCCCGTTGTATTGCCGTTGCCTTCGAGGTATTCGTTCCAAACATTCTCGATCGCGAGGTCGACCCCGGCCTTGATCGCTTCGTCCAACCGCGCAGTCGCCACTGCTTCGTCCGTGCGCAGTTTTGCCGTCTGCACACGATTAAAGACTGTGGTCAACGCGGCAAGGATCACCAGGATCGCCAGCACGACCAAAATCAGCGCTATTCCGTCATCATCTTTTCGCTTGTAAGACATGGGACGCCCTCCAGGAGCATCAGGTTTAGTTTTGCAGGTAAATGTCGCTTGACGCGTTTGTAGTTATTGGATGGTCACGCCTGCCGTCCATGAGCTTCTCCGAACTAAGCGTGATGCTGATTACGTTTGCATTGATGGCGAAATCAGCACCGGTAAGATTATTTGCGCCCGCCAGCGGCCGCTGTTCATCGGGATCAGAGGCGTCCCCGTCATTGTTTCGGTCCTGGAGGCGCAAGATTCGACGCGACAGACTGCGATCCCCATCAACGTCTTCTCCGGGATTCAACAGACCGTCGCCGTTCACATCTTCGTTGTAGAACCGGTACCGGATTGCACTGGACCAGCGCAGGCCCGTATCGTCTAAAGGGATTTGAAAGGACAGTTCAACCGGGCACAGCGGCGCGGGGTCCTGATTGACCGCGACGGCTTCGAGTGGCGGCAACAGGGAATCGTCCGGCGTCTTGGATGACAACTCGATTTCGCGCGCCATTGCAGTTAACACGTCGCGCACGTTGCCTTCTACTTCCGATTTGGACGCGGCGATCGCCATCGCGCTAGAGGACGATTGCAGGGCCAGAATGCCAAGCACGCTAACCACAAACAGAATCGCCACGGTCATCATCAGTTCCATTAACGTGAATCCGCGGGAGTCCATTATCGTTTTCCTATTCATTGGTTAACATCGTGCTGATGCTGAGCGATATTTCGCGGTCCTGAAGATCACGCCACGTGCTTTGAACGCGAACCTCGAGTGGGTTGGCGTTCGTGTCGACGTAGCTAACAGTAATAGTTTCTTGGGGAAGCGTTCCGGCGCCTGCGATTTCCGCGGCGTTTGGCCATCCGGCCGTAATCGCGGCGGGAAAATCGTCGCCGCCGGCATCGCGCGCGTCCCGCATTTGGCTGATTACGGCCGTGCAATTCCGTAGAGCTGAGTGCCGTTGGTTTTGTAAATCCAGTGCGGCATAGTACGAGACGAGCGCCTGCGCCGTCGCGCCGAGCACGACGGTAAACATCGCCATTGCAACCACCAACTCTACCAGCGTAAAGCCACTGGTATTTTCCTTGGCCCGTTTGCGCATGCGGGTCTCCTCTTTCGCGCGCGATTTGCCGGAATGGCCCCGCGCGCGAAAAAATGATTGGATGTTTATCGAACAAACAAGCCCGTGTTGCGGGCCACTTTTAATGACCGGATGGAAGCGCTTGGGCGAGTTCGAGCGAGGCTGGGCCGGTTTTTGGGGAATCGGCGGCAATAGGCTGGTCGTTAGGAAGTGCTCCGTATAATTCAGAGTAGGCGTAGGCGTACTCCTGAGAATCTTCCGGGAATCGTGCCAGCATGCGCCGGAGGGTGGCCGTGCGTTTTTCTGGCTGGTTCAGGCGTTCATAGCACAACGCCAACTGTACATAAGTTTGATAGGCACACGGCGCATCCGGATGTTCGCTGAGGACGCGTTCATAGTATCCGGCTGCCGAATCATAATCCTGGAGACGCTGAAAATACAGGTTGGCTATTCCATTCATGTAGGCCGCGGCGTTCAACGGATCGGCGCTCGAGCCAAGCGCCGCTTCATTCTCACGAATGGCGGCCATTGCCATTTCCCGGCGGGAAGTTTTTTCCGCGGTCACTGCATCCAATATTGGCGCGGCTTCTATCGGCGCGGCTTTGGCATTGCCGTGTGCGGTGGTCACCGAAGCGCTGAGTATCCCGGGTTTGGGGGGGGCAGAGTTCGCCTGGTAAGCGGCTACGCCCAATATGCAGACCGTCACCAGCAGTATATGCCAGTTGGCCCGCGCAACACGCGCTATGAATTCCATGTTCATGTTCCGAGCTCCCTCCACGAGACTTGTGAGAAGATGAGAATGGGGTAGGCGCCAATCATGCCGGTGGGCAGGTTGTTCGCGAGTTCCGGCACCTGATAAATCTCCGGAACGTTGGTGCCCATATCGAAATAATTCGACACATACGTGCCAGTGACAATGGTCTGTTTCTCGGAGCGTATCTGTTGCTGCGCGTAGAATGCGCCCATGAGTTCCAACTGCGAATTGACGCCCATCGTAAGGTTTCCCGAACACATGATTCCGAAAATGTTATTTACCGGAAAGCTGTTGGCGGTCGTGCCATCGGCGTTGCGCGCGTACAGGTTTGTGTCGAGGGTGGCATCTCCATTCACCAAAATGGCGCCACGGCCCGTGTAGTGGATGGTTTTGTCGCTGCCACCTCCGCGGTTGATCGATAGATTGCCATTAACCATCACCTGGCCGCTGATCTCCATGACGTTGGTCGAGGCGTTGAAGTAAATGTAGTCTTCACCGGCCTGGCGTGCGCCAGCCATGGCATAGGTGTCGGTAGGGTGCTGCGCGTTCCAGTAGTAATTCGAGTTTGCCGTGATGGTAATATTCCCGCTGTGTGCCTGCGGCGTCAGCACTTTGGTCCAATAACTGTTATAGGTGTAGTGTGAGCCGGTGTCGGGATCGGTGTACATCGTGCCAGTCCCCACTTCACGGTATGTGTCCGCCAACATCGGCAGTTGCACCTTGTTGCCAAGGTCGTAGGTTACGTCCCAGCCATTATCACTGAACACGCTGGTCGGGTCGCCGCGATCTCCGTCGTCGTTCACCGAGTTGCCGGTCCAACCATCGGTCACATACGTGCCGTCCATGGTTTCTTTGATGATGTTACCGGTCACATCGAGTTCGCCAATTTCGGAATTGCCGGACATGCCCACAAGGCCGCGCTTCACCCGAAGCTTTGCGTCCAGCGTTTGGACGTCGTCCCCGTTAAAATCTTTGGTCGCCAGCGCGGGAATCCGGCCGGACAATGAACTGGGCATTCCGACGTAATTGTTGTGGATAAGGCTCGTGCCGCTGATATCAAGCGCTGCGAGAACGGTTGTGCCGACCACGGTGTTATCGCCAAGCAAATGTACTGACCCGTGAATGCTGACGTTGCCGTTGATCAACCCGCCAGCTTGTCCCGCGCCCGCGAAAATCGCGTTCCGCCAGACGTTCACGTCGAACCCTGTCATGACAACTTCGTTGCGCCGCGTCGTTCCGCCGTTCTGCGCCAGGCCGTAGATCGTAAAAGTATTCGCTTCGTCAGTGCCGTCCGCCGTGCCGTTGCCATTGTTATCGATGCCATCCGTAATCCAGTTGTCCGCATATGCCATAAATTGGACAGTAGGCATGGTCGTCATCGTGAGCGGAGCGACACCCTGCGTCCCGAACGTGGGCAGATCGAGAATATCGTCCGTGGTGACGGGTTCCCAGGTCCCGAGGCCGATTGCCCCGGTTCCGGCATCCTCGAGATCTGCCCAACTTTGCGCAACAGCCGCTTCCAGCACGGGAAAGCTGTCGTTAAACGTTTTGTGCTGGCTGGTTTGCTGGCCCTGCTGAACAAGGCGCATGGACAATGATCCGAGGATGAGCGCGGTAGCCGCCACGAAGATGATGGCGACCATCAGGGCGACGCCCTCGTCTCTTTTTTTCAAGCGTTTACTCATGGCTAGTTCCTCGGCGCGATGACTTCGCGCAGGGTTGATAACTGTTCCTGATCACGCGGGCTCGGCTGGTGCATGGATTGAATGGTCACCAGCACCCCCCCGCCCAACTGCTGAAACGAAACACCGCGATCGAGCACGCCATTGAAATTATTGTCTTCCCCGCCGTCCAGCACGTTGTTGTTATTGGTGTCCTCATCGGGAAGCAGTCCATTGGTCACGACACGCACGGTAGCGCCCTCGATCATTACAAGCTGGTCTCTCGTGCGGCCGTCGTTGTTCGCATCGGCGGCATCGCGTTGAAGCGTGCGCGCGGCGGTGGTTTCGAGAAACACGCCCGCGTTAACCGCGGTGCCGTTCCCATCGATATCCGCGGCGCGCCGGTAGATCAGCGACGTCGCGGGGAATGTATTGGCGTTGACTGTGGCGGCGGTGGCTTGGCGTAGTTCGCGCGAGATCCACTGCATGCCCGTCCGTACTTCGTCCTGGCCGGCGATTCGCGCGTCTTGCGATGCCGCGGCGCTTTGAACGTTCAGCGCAAGTGTTGACAGAAGCCCCATGACAATCAGCAGCACGCTGATCATGATCATGAGTTCCAACAACGTGAATCCATCTTTGCGCGCCATCTCTTACCTCCGGTACATCGTGGCGATTTGTTGGGAAAGAAGCCGGCCGTGCGGATCGCGCCACGTCACCGTCGCGCGCACTTCCAGAGGGTTCGGTAAACTGGATGCGGTGGCGGCGCTCGCCAAGGGAATCGTCACTGTATTGTTCGAGGAATCAACGCATGCGAGCGAAACGGCACTTTGTGAACCGAGGCCCGTCATTGCCGCAGGGGTGTAAACGGCCAGTTCGTCAATCGTGAGTGATCGCATCTGTTCGAGGACGCTTTGAAGTTGGGCTTGCGCAATGGTTCGCTGCGTGATCACCTGATTCGAATCGTTGACGTCGATAACACCGCCCATCAGAAAGAGGAAGACCATCGCCATTATTCCGGAGGCGATGCATAATTCCACAAGCGTGAATCCCTCCTCGTGCTTATCCATAGCCATCCTGTTTCTCCAGTTACCATCCGGGCGACACGTATGCGGTGCCCAGCGTCCGGGTTCGTTGCTGCCTAATGGCGCAACCGAAATACAGTATATCTTATATCCGCAAATTCCGCAAGATACGCTAAAACCGTATCAGTAATTAGTTTACAAAAATTGTTGCAACTACTTAAAATCGCAAACCCCCATTATTTCTATCTTCTTGAGAATACGGCGGTTGCCCTGCCCAGCTTTTGATGGGACCGCCGGAAAAAATGGTGCGCATACGTTTTGTGCCTGATGGGATTGGGGTGATACGCTCCCGTGTTGCCTCCCACGGGTTAATCTTCATGAGCCACGATCACCTTCCAAAATACGATGATGTTGAGCCGCGCTGGGCCGGAATGCAGGAAGTCCTGCGCATGGCCGGACCGGCGATCCTGTCGAACATGTCGTTCACGCTGATGCAGTTTGTGGACATGGCCTTTGTGTCGCGCCTGGGCAAATCCCAGCTTGCGGCCGTGGGTTCGGCGGGATTGTGGTCTTGGGTCGTTGTCGCTTTTTTTGTTGGCCTGGTGAGCGCGGTGAGCACTTTCGTTTCGCAGAGCCGCGGACGAGGCGACAAGGAAAGCTGCGCGCGGTATGCCTGGCAAAGCATCTACATCTCGCTTGCCACCTGTGTCATTGGCTTTGCCCTTTACCCGTTTGCGGGCGCGCTTTTTGGTTCGATGGGACACGATGCCGATGTCACGCGATATGAGGTGGATTATTTTGAAGTGCGCGTACTGCTGTACTTCCTGATCCCGTGGCAGGCGGGACTGAGCGCGTTCTTCATGGGGATCAACCGGCCGTGGGTCCCGATGGCGGTGACCGCTATCTCGAACATCACCAATATTGCGCTCGACTACGGATTGGTGTTCGGCAAGTGGGGCTTGCCGCGAATGGAAGTCGCGGGCGCGGCATGGGCGACCGTTGCGGCCCTTGGCGTGCAGTGCCTGGTGATGCAATACATTTTCATGACTGGCAGCGCGCGTAAGGAATATGGAACAACGCGCGCCATGCGCCTGGACTGGCTCAAGATGAAGGAACTCCTGCGGATTGGCTGGGGTTCCGGCTTTACGTGGATGCTTGACGTCGTGACCTGGGGTGTTTTCACCAGCTACGTTGTGGGCGGGTTCGGCGCGACGGCGCTCGCCGCGCACAATGCGGCAATCCAGGTGATGCATATTTCATTCATGCCGGCGCTCGGATTGAACCATGCCATCGCGCCCGTCGTGGGCCAGTGGATCGGGAGGGGCCGGATTGATCGCGCGATTTCCCGGGCGTACACGGCGACGCGGCTCGCCTCAGTGTACATGCTGATCATGGGATTGGTGTTCGCCGTGTTTGGGAAAACCTTGTTGGTCGCCGCGTTCGACATCGAATCCGACGTGGCCACGCTTGGACACCAATTGCTGTTGTTCGCGGCAGTCTTCCAGGGGTTTGACGCGATCACGATTGTGATTTCAGGAGCATTGCGCGGTGCAGGAGATACAAAGTGGCAAGCCATCGTGATGGGGTTGGCTGCGTATTTTGTGTTTTTGCCGCTGGCATACGGACTCGCCGTGCCCGCGGGGGGCGGGGCGCTGGGCGCGTGGCTCGGCGCAACGATTTACATCGTTGGCCTGAGTGGGCTGTTCTTCTACCGCTTCTACAGCGGGAAATGGCGGCACATCAGCATTTTTCTGGAGAAGGGCGGCGCCGGCCCCGTCGATACGCTCACTCCAAGAGAAGAGACAAATTAAGGGAGGGCGGGTTTCCAACCCGCCATTCTCTTAATTAGACAATCAATGGCGGGTTGAAAACCCGCCCTCCCTTGTAAATAATTTACCTGGCTAGTAGTATTTGGAGGTGAGCACCGGGGAAAATATACCAGGGCCTCTCTGGTCCTTGCTGGATCAGTTCCTGCAAGCCGCCATTTTCGAAGCGGGGCTTGCCGAGGCGACCGTGGCGGCATATGCGGCGGACCTGCGGGCGTATATCGGGTTTCTCGAGTCGGCCGGCGTGGATTCTCCCGCGGGGATTACGCGGGAACTTGTGTTGGACCACATGATCGCGCTTCGCAAAGCGCCGCTTACAGCGCGGTCGTCCGCGCGACATCTCAGCGCGATTCGGCGGTTTCACGCGTTTTTGCGCGATGAACGGGTTCTTCCGAATGATCCGGCAGACGGGTTTGATTCACCAAGGATGTTGCGGGGCCTTCCCCATGTCTTGTCGTATGCGGAAATTGAGCGCATGCTGGCGGCGGCGGATTCGGCAACGCCAGAGGGTTCGCGCGACGCGGCGATCATCGAATTATTCTATTCATGCGGGCTGCGCATTACGGAGCTTGCAACGGTCCCGATGCGCGACGTGTCTCTTGAGGAAGGGACCGTGCGCGTGCGCGGGAAGGGATCGAAGGTGCGCGTGGTGCCGTTGGGCGCGCGGGCGATTGATCGGATACGCGTGTGGCTGGGTGTTCGCGCCGGAATCACGGCGCTGCACGATACCGTGTTCATTGGCGCGAAAGGCCGCCGCTTGTCGCGCACCAGCATTTGGCAGATCGTGAAGCGGTGCGCGCGCGCGGGCAACGTGGCGCAAAACGTCACGCCGCACATGTTGCGGCATTCGTTTGCGACGCACCTTCTCGATAACGGCGCTGACCTGCGCGCGGTACAGGAACTTCTGGGGCACAGCGATATCGCGACGACGCAAATTTATACACATGTGAGCACGGAACGGTTGGGCCGCGCGCACCGGGAGTTTCATCCGAGGGCGTGAGACGATTTTGGATTTTGGATTAACGAAGCGGTGGCGCGGGGATCGAGAATGGGTTTGTGCTTGGTTTCGCGTTGGCGGAGGGCGGGTAAGCTAACCCGCCATTGATTGATTTGTCTTAACAAAAAATCGCGGGTTGGAAAACCCGCGCTCCGGTGCTTGAATGCGGCAGTTTTGGGAAATTGTCTTCAGTCTAGGCGCGAGCAGAGCCAGAGTGGCAGCTACCGCAGCCGCTGTCCCCCAATCCAAAATCTAAAATCCAAAATTGCCCCGCCGTGTCCCGCTTCGCTATGCTGTCGTGCGGTGCGCAACTGAGTTTGGTGGACAAGAAAGGAAGGCACGAGCATGCCTTGGTATTACGCGAAGGACAATCAGCGCTTTGGGCCGTATGGAGAGCAGGAGTTTTCGGCCATGGTTGCGCAGGGGGCGATTGGGCCGGACATGCTGGTGTGGAAGGACGGGATGCCGAATTGGCAACCTTTCCGCGAGGTGCAATCCTCGCAACAGGTATCCCCGCTATCCCCAGTTTACGATGCTGGCATGGGCGCGGATGGCGTGGCCATGGTCGTTTGCAGCTCGTGTAACCGGACGTTTCCCGAAGACGACGTCATTCAATACCAGGGCGCGTACATTTGCGCGGCGTGCAAACCGATCTTTCAACAGCAGCTTCGCGAAGGCGCGACGATTGGACGATCACTGGATTACGGCGGTTTTTGGATCCGGTTGGGCGCGTGGATAATTGACTACATCATCATGATGGTGTTCGGGTTCCTGCTCACCATTATTTCGGGCGGATTCACTTTGGATCCGGTTGAGCAGCAGGCCAATCTCGGCTTTCAGATCATCATGAATATCATGGCGTTTATCGTGCAGATAGCGTATCACACCTATTTCGTGGGCAAGTTTGGCGGCACGCCCGGCAAGCTGGCGTGCGGACTGCGCATCGTGAGGGAAAACGGCGACAAGGTAACGTACCTGCGGGCGTTTGCGCGGTTTTGGGCTCGCGCTCTAAGCTGGTTTACGTTGGGGATTGGTTTCGTTATCGCCGCGTTCGATGAAGAAAAGCGCGCGCTCCACGACCATGTCTGCAGCACGCGCGTGATTCGCAAGTAAGGCCACGCAGGCGTGGGCGCAGCATCGCAGTCGTGTGACAAATGCCGCAACCGGTTGCCGGAAGCGGTGTTGAATTCACCTGGCCTGATGGCGTGTCCATATTGCCGGACGCCGTTACAGTTTCTCGTTTTCCCCGCATACGCGCGGACCCATGCCGCGGGCCAGCTTGCCGAAAGGGTAATTGCCGATGTCGAGAGCAGTTGCTTTTTCCATTCCGCGAAGAAGGCAACCATCGCATGCGAAGGGTGTGGGCGGTTTTTGTGCGCGTTGTGCGACATTGAATTCGACGGGAAACATGTTTGCGCGAAATGTCTGGAAGCCGGCAAGTCAAAAGGCACGATGGACAAGCTGGAGGTCGAGCGGTATCGGTATGACGTGCTGGCGACCAATTTGGTTGTGCTTGGGTTGCTGCTGACGTTTTGCATGCCGTACATCGCGCCGGTTTTGGGGGCGGCGGCCATTTACATTTGCATCCGCTACTGGAACAAGCCAATGGCGCTGATGTCACCGGGAAAGGGCCGGCTCGCGATTACGATTGTCCTGGCATTGGTTCAGGTTGGGCTATCGAGTCTCATGTTTTTGTCGATTTTAGGGCTTATGTTCACAATATGAACATGGGCGAATCCCATACGGAACCCTCGGCGACGCGGCAAACGCACCGATTGCTGAAAGGGCGCGCGAAGCGGGGCTTCGGATTGTTTGCCAACGACAAACAGCGGCTTTGGCTTGCGGAGGACCATTTGCTGGTCGTTACGCAGAGTTATTTGACCGAACGCTACAAGCGCTTTTATCTCAACGATATTCAAGCGATCACGATTCAGAAATCGTCCGCGGGGGCCATACTCAACACCATCTTGCTCATACTCGTGGCGACTGCGCTGGTTTTGGTGACCGCGGCGGTGCTCAGCGAGTGGCCCGAACCGGCGTACGTTATTCCCGCGATTCTAGCCGGCTTTTTCACCTCCGGCGCGCTCATCAACGCGTCGTTCGGTCCAACCTGCGTATGCCATGTGTTGACGGCAATTCACGAAGAACCTTTATTTTGTCTGGGCCGGTTGCGCACGGCGTTACGGGTCGTTGAGCAATTGCGCGTGGAAATAGAAGCAGTGCAGGGCGGCGCGGACGCACTGGATCGCGCGGGTGGCGTTCACGAGCCGTCGCAATTTGCCGGACAGGAAATGGGCGGCGCATGAGCGCGCTTGCGCACCAACGCT
>JAWXCN010000205.1:0-14358 GCA_034408725.1 Candidatus Hydrogenedentota bacterium | reverse complement strand
GTGCGCACGGTTGCCAACACGAAGATTGAGCCGGGGATGGTGGTGTGCATTGATCCGGACAAGCCGGGACAACTCATGCTTTCATCAAAGCCTTACGACGAGACGGTGGCGGGTATCATCAGCGGTGCAGGTGGACTCAATACCGGCATGCTGATGGGCCAGCAGAACACGCTTGCCGACGGCGCGCATCCAGTCGCGCTTTCTGGTCGCGTGTATTGCATGGTGGATACGGCGGCCGATGGAATCGTGCCGGGCGATATGCTGACGACATCGGCGCTGCCTGGGCATGCCATGAAAATGACGGACCACGCGCTTGCCGCCGGTTCGGTGATTGGCAAGGCGATGACGCCGTTGGCCAAGGGTGAAAAGGGCCTGGTGATGGTGTTGGTTTCATTGCAGTAGAATTTTAACCGCGCCAATGACACACGAGGGTGTGGACTGGCCCGAAGGCAGCGTTTGGCTGGCTCCGCGGTCGCTCCACCCTTGGCGAAAGGCGGCGTTGCAGATCAAAGACGAAGCGTGGCGCCATGTAAGCGTGATGTTGCGCTAGCGCGAGTACGACCAGTGGACGGGCTTGCCGTCGCGGTATGGCATCACGCCGTGGAACGGCCGGGGATCATCCGAAAAAACAAGTGGCAAAAAATAACGGTCGCCCTCCCAAAGCGGCAGATCGAGGATGCGCGAAACTTCGACCCACTCGAGTGTGCCCTCATCGTTTTCGCGCAACGGCTCGCCCTCGAACGCGTCGATTCGGAAAATAAACCCGAACCAATGCTCGCCTTTCGGCCCGAAACCCGGCCAGCTAATCGTCCCGCGCAGTTGCATGCCGGTACATTCGATGCCGGCTTCCTCGCGCACTTCCCGTCTCATGCACGAAACAATATCCTCGTCATCGTGTAATTTTCCGCCAAGTCCATTGTACTTTCCCAGATGCGGATCGCTGTCGCGCTTGTTACGGTGGACCAGCAGCACCTTGTCCCCGGAAAGAACATAACCGAGCGTGGCAAGGATTGGTGTGTACATCATGGGTATCGGCGATTCGTCCGGAAAACATTTAAAAACACGGCATGCTATCCTGCATGATACAATACCTGATGCCCGGATCCGCAGCATCGGGATAATTCTATTGGCAGTGGATTGGCAATAAACCGCATGCCCATCTACTCCTCAAGGTGAACGATGACGAAGCGAAGCAAACGCATTGTGGGAGTCGGGGCCGCGCTGGCCCTCATATTGGTGGCCGGCGCGCTGTTCAAGCGTCACGCCGATCAAAACTTCTACGAGGGGTACGACGCGTCGCTGCCATTGTCATCGATCATACGCGGAACGGAAGACCGCGCCGAATACACGCGCGTGGACTTGACCTATCAAGGCCTTCCGGACACCACGGTGCCGACTTTGCTCGCCTTGCCCTTGGGCGTGGCCGAACCGTATCCCTGCATCATCTTCCTTCACGGCATAGGCCAGAGCAAAGGTTTCTTGGACGATATCGCATCCTTTTATACAACGAAGGGGTTTGCAATCGCGTCATTCGATCAATACATGCGCGGCGAGCGCCGATTAACATCCAAGAACCCCGTGTCGCAACTACTGGGTTTGCGCCGCCGGCTCGCCTTGAACGTAGTCGAGACCCGGCGTCTTGTCGATTATCTGCAAACACGCGAAGACATAGCGAAAGACCGCATCTATCTCATCGGCGCCAGCTTCGGCGCGATCACGGGTTGCACCGCGGTTGCATTTGAACCACGCATCCCCGCGGCAGTGCTCACGTATGGCGGCGGGGACCTTGATTTGCTGCTTGCCAGCGATGCCGCCATGAAAGAACTCGGCACCTTTCACGGCCTTGCTACATCTATCGTCGCATTTGCAACCGCGCCCGCTGACCCCCTGAAATACGTCAGCCAAATCGCCCCGCGCCCGCTGCTTTTTCAGAATGGCTCGCACGATCAGCTAATTCCGTTCGAGGCCGCGAAGGCGCTCGTGCAAGCCGCCGGCGAACCCAAGACATTCACCGTGTACGATTCGGACCATGTTGGAATCGATGACGAACTCACCATGACCGTTTTGGAAGAAACCGTCGCATGGCTGCAGATACAGGACGAACGTATTCGCGCCGCGTCGGCCACGGCAAACGCCACACCCTCAACGTCACCGCTCATCAACAAAACGGCGGCGGTCGCACCCCCATCGTAGCGCATCGTCAGTTTGACGAAGCCTCCTCCTGGCTCTTCGCATACAGGTCCGGATAGTTTTTTTCAAAACACTGCGGGCATAAACCGTGGCTCAATTGCACATCTGAATTCTGCATCAGATATTCTTCAATCCGCCGCCACAACTCCTCATCGTCCCGGATGCGATGGCAAAACATGCAAATCGGCAGGATTCCCTGAAGACACTTGATGTGCGCCGCCGCCGCTTCCAACTCCGCGACGCGGTTGTGCAGTTGTTGCTCGAGGTCAAGCACACGCTCGCCTACGCGGACGCGCGCCAGCAACTCGTTTTCGTCGAAAGGCTTCGTAATATAATCGTTCGCCCCGGCCTCCAGTCCCTCGACAATGTCCTCCGTGCCTGACCGGGAGGTCAGCAAAATAAGGTAAATGGACTGTATCTCCGGCATTGTCCGGACGCGCCGGCAGAGTTCAATACCAGTCAATCCCGGCATCATCCAGTCGAGAATTCCAATCCTGGGGTAGTCCGGCCCGCAAAACGCGCTCCACGCCTCGTCACCATTTTCAACCGCCAGCACATCGTACCCGAGCCGCTGAAGCACCCCGCTCAACGCCTTGCGCGAAAACGCATCATCCTCCGCCACCAAAATTCGCATCATACTTCCTCTCAGACAAAGCTACTGCCGAGGACTATAGCACGGGCACATACGCGGTATCTCTCGACCCGTTGAAAGGCCAAGTCAACGCGCTTAAGTTCGAAATAACTGGCGTGACGCCAAGAAAAGTGCCGCTGATTTGGGCATATTCCAAAGCGTCGCGCGAGGCAATTGACGTCCAAAATCCGCGCGGAGCGCCTTTGAGGCCGCCGCAGTCCAAATAAGACTTCTCGTTAAAATGTGGTTTTGCGTGGAAGACTAAGTTGTCTTTGGGAGAAGGACTATTTGGACTGCGGTGGCGGAGCGGGTAGCGCAGACACCGCTTTGGCTGTTTATGGGCGAGGACTTTGTGCGCGCACGTGTTGAGGGGCAGACCATCTACGATAAACAGCCAAGGCGGCAGCGGATAGCTGCCGCTTGCCTGCATGGACAAGGTCAATTCGCAATTAAGCCCGATTGCGCCTGGTTCAAAAACACCGCGCGGCAAACCGTGGAATAGCCAAATCCACCACACTTTGGTTGAGAAGCATAAGGTCGGGCAACCGCTTTCCGGCCGGTTGTCGGCGTAAGTCATTTTCTTTCAGTGGGATACGCGAACCCAAACAACGTGGCACACCGGTTGCTCTACTCCCGGCGCCTCTTTATTGGTTACAACTGATGGGAGCTCGGAAAAGATGTCGGGGTTGCGCACAGGATTTGACGATGCTCGAAGTTTCGCGCGGGTCGCGTTCGGCGGGCGCTTGTCGTACTGGCACGGGGCGGGCAATCCAGGGACCGCAATCGCGGCGGACGTAAGCCGCGGCGGCCTGCGGCTCCACATGGGCCGATACCTTCGGCCTGGCACCCACGTACTGCTGAACACCGACGAGGTACGATCGGCAGGAAAGCCCGTCGAGCTTAAAGGTCAAATCGTCTGGTGTAACCCGGAAAAGCGAGGCCAACGCTTTGTCGCAGGCGTTCGGGTCATTTATGACGAACCGGACGCGATTACCACGATTTCAACTTTGGTCACCCACGCAATCGCTGCTTCGGGAGTTTTGGACATGCCCCAACCGTCGGGAAATCCCGTGCGCGCGGCCTGGACAATCCGGCCATTTACGGCAGCCATCCCGGGACGGGCCGGAGCGGATGTTCTGGCTGGAAACGTATAGGTATTCAAGGTTTAAGGAGCTCATACAATGGGTATTTTCACACGCGTGCGCGACATCATCAGCTCGAACATCAACTCAATGATCGAAAAGGCTGAAGACCCCGAAAAGATGATCAAGCTGATGATCCGGGAAATGGAAGACACGCTCGTCGAAGTAAAGGCGTCGTGCGCGGGCGCGATGGCCACAAAAAAGAAGATTCAGCGCGAGTCCGACGAAGTATCCAAGCGCGAACAGGATTGGGCCGGCAAGGCCCAGTTGGCCGTAGACAAGGGCCGCGAAGACCTCGCCCGCGAAGCCTTGCTCGAAAAGCGCCGCTTCCGCGACAGGTCCGACGCGATTTCACGCGAACTTTCCCATTGCGACGGGCTTGTGGAACAGTACCAGCAGGATATAATGCAGCTTGAGGACAAGTTGTCGTCCGCCCGCGAAAAGCAGCGCGTGCTGCTACAGCGTCACGTCGCCGCCCAGAAGCGGCGCCAGACGCAGGAAAATGTTCGCAGGAACGACAACGTCGAAGCGATGGCGCGATTTGAAAGTTTCGAGCAGCGCATCGAGCGCATGGAAGCCGAAGCGGACCTCGTGAACTTCGGTAAAAAAACGGCCACACTCGAAGAAGAATTCGCAAAACTCGCGGGCGACGAAGAGATCGAAAAACAGCTCGCGGAACTAAAGGCAAAGAAGCAAGGCTGAACCTCCAAGCAGACGACCGACATTCAGTGGCCTCCTAAAGTCCCCCTTTGAAGGGGGATTTAGGGGGATGTAAACGCGCAAAAGGAAACCGCGGATATGCCAAACGAATACCGCACAGAACGTCAAGCCGAACGCGAGACGATGTTCACCGTCGGCGAAGTCGAAGCTATCTTGCGGCGCGCATTGAACCGCAAACGCGACTCCGGCGAAATCACCCGTGACGAACTCATCGATACCGCGCGCGAACTCGGATTGGACCCGAGAGAAGTCGAACGTGCGATTCGCGAACAACGGAAGTTCGGCGCCTTCGAATCCGCCTGCGAAGAATATAAAGCGGAACGCAAGCAAAGGTTCTACAGGCACCTTCGCGCATATTTAATAATCAACGGCGCGTTGATGCTCTTGAATTTCATGACGGGCATTGACGATGTCTGGTTTGTGTACCCGATGATTGGCTGGGGCATCGCACTCGCCTTTCAGGCCTCCAGTGCGTTCAATCCGGGCAAGCGATCCATCGAGTGCGGCGCGCGCCGCATTCTGCGCAAGCGCGAACGGCGCATGGCCGAGTTTGACTAGGACCGGGAAAGGGGCTGCTACATGATTTCTGGAATACTCTCGATAATTGCCGCGGTGTTCGCGCTCATTGCCAGCCTTGTTCTGGGTATCATCGTTCCAGTGGCAATCTATTTCGTGCTGTGCGCGGCCTGGTTGTTCGCGATTTTTGGCATACCTCTGTTAATTGTCATGGTAGTCGTGTGGCTGCTCGGTCTGCCATCTGCCCGGCGCGCGCGCCGGAATGCCCCTGAAGAAGCCCGCGTTATGCAAAACGTGTACCGGGGACTCGCGCGCATGGAAAACCGGCTCAACTCGCTTGAGACGCTGATGCTGGACCGCGATTCGCGGTTTAGATAGATAAGAATACCGTTTCGGTTTCGAGCACGGGAGTGTTCGAGGAGGGAGCAACTTTATGGACGTAGGCGCAATTGCTGTCATGATTCCCATCGTGGCGATACTGTGCGTGTTCGGAACGATTGGGCTTGTCATCGTTCTCAGAATCGTGAAGACAATCTTTGGATCAAACGAACCGGGTAGCCGGGCGAGCAACATTGACGAAGCAAAACTCATCCAGGACGTCTATCACGGACTGCTCAAGATGGAAGAGCGCGTCGAGGCCCTCGAGACCCTTCTGCTCGAACGCGAGCGGGAAAAGAAGGAGGTATAACACCGTGGGACACGATAGCGACACCGATCCCGAAACCGAATCCTGGCGTGACGTGCGGCGGCGCTCAAAAATGCTCGAACGGGAGTCCCGGCGGATGCGTCGAGAAGAACGGACAGGACGCACGCGGCCTGACCATATGCACTATGATAGCGCCTGTGGACGCCCGATTTACCGCTCGCGCAACGGAATGATTTTCGGAGTGTGCCGCGGTGTTGCCGAATACCTCGGCTTCTCCGTCAAAGCGTTTCGAATTATCGCCGTCGTCGCCACCGTCGTATTCGGATTCTGGCCGCTCATCATCGGATACATTATCGTCGCCTTGGTCATGAAACCAGAGCCGGTGGTCCCGTTTGAGGAAGATTCGGAACAAGAGTTCTACGACTCCTACGTCAGTTCCCGGTCCATGGCCCTTTCCCGATTAAAGCGGACTTTCGACAATCTGGAACGCCGGATTAGACGCATGGAAAACCTGGTTACGGCACATGAATACGATTGGGAACGGCGGCTAAACGAGCGGTAGACACAGGCAGGCTATTTTCGAGATTTTGCGCGCGGTCGCTTTCTAGGGGACCGCGCGCGCTATTTTTACACGGTTACACATAATTTTCGCTTTACCAATCTACACAATATATTGTATAGTGCTTGTGAGATGGGGTAAGATATTGATGTTTCTGTGCTTTATCTTGTGGCCGCTTATGGCGGGAGGGCACATTGGCACAACTCAGGAACTGTACGAGTTTTGCCCGCGCAGTTTCAATGCAACTGCCTTGTACTAAAAGCCTTACGGCAGGAATGGACGCTGACGAAGCGGAATGAGGATTGCATTCCTGGGGACTCGCGGAATTCCGGCGAATTACGGCGGGTTTGAAACTTTTGTGGAAGAGGTGGCCGTCCGGCTCGCGGCCAAAGGACACGACGTGTCGGTCTATTGCCGAAGCACACATTATACGGAGCGGCTGGAAACATACCGCGGGGTACGCCTCGTGTATCAGTCCACCATTCATACAAAGCATTTGGACTCGATCACACACACGTTCCTGTCGACCCTGCACCTCGTGATGCACGGGGCCGATGCCGGTTGTTACTGTAGTTCGGGTAACAGCGCATTTACGTGGCTTTCCCGTTTATTCGGCATCAAGGTGGTCTTAAACACGGACGGCCTGGAATGGGAGCGGGCAAAGTGGAACCGCGCGGCAAAGGCCTATTTCAAAGCGGCGGAATGGATCGCCGCGAAGTTCTCCAACGTGCTGATCGCGGATTCACGCGTGATTAAGGAATATTACAAAAAGAAGTTTGGCCGCGACACGACATATGTCGCCTATGGCGCCGACATCGTTGAACGGGGCTTCAAGCGGGAGTTGCTCGCGGATTTCGGCCTCAAGCCCGAGCAATATTTTTTGTTCGTGAGCCGCCTCGAACCGGAAAACAACGCGCACGTACTGGTGAAAGCGTTTGAAGGCGTGAAAACGGACATGCAGTTGCTGATCGTGGGAAGCGCGCCATTTGCGGACGACTACATCCGCGAACTGAAAGCGACGAAGGACCCGCGCATCAAGTTTCCCGGTGGCCTCTACGGCGACATCTACAAGGCGCTCCAGGCCAATGCATACGCCTATGTCAACGCCATGGAAGTCGGCGGAACGCACCCCGCGATTCTCGAGGCGATGGGCGCGGGCAATTGCGTGCTGGTGAGCGACATTTCGTACAACGTCGAAGCCGTCGCCCACGCCGGCGTGTCATTTCGCACGTGCGACGTCGAAGACCTGCGCGAGAAATTGCAGTGGCTCGTCGAGCATCCCGATGAGGTCGCGAGCTACCGCAAGGTCGCCGTCGAGCGTGTACGCGCTGAATACGATTGGGACCAGATTACGGACGATTATGAGCGCATCTTTGCCGAAACCATCGCAGGATAGGCCGTCGCTGGCCATCCCCGAGGACATCGCCGCGCGTCTCGGCGCGCGGAAGTACGGCCTATTGATGCGCTGGATTCGCGACGTGAATGGCGCGTACGACGCGGCCCTCGCAGCCTATATAACGAACGAGAGCATCGTGCTCGACGCCGGCTCGTCGCGGGGCGATCCCGATTTGCCGGCGATTCAGCGCGCCAAACAGGCGGTCGGGTGTGACATGGACCTCGCTGGGCTGCGCGCAAACGTCCTCTTGCGCGATCGCGTGGCGACCCCATTGGAAACTCTGCCATTCCGGAGCGGAGCCTTCGATGTTATCGTCTGCAAATTCGTCATCGAACACGTCGCGGCGCCATTGCAGGTGTTCCACGAGTTTTGGCGCGTGCTACGGCCCGGTGGCGTCATCGCCGTGTTGACGCCGAACCGCATGAGCGTGTTCGCACTGGTTTCTGGCCTTGTTCCCTATCGTGTCAAACAGATCATGAAGAAAAAACTGTTTGGTGGCCATTCGGAGGACACGTTTCGCACCTACTACCGGGCAAACACGCCACGTACATTGGAACAGCTATTTCACCGGGCAGGGTTCAATGCTGTCCGCCTCGAAATGCTCGCGGGCATGTGGGCGTTCTTCATCTTTAATTCTCCGCTGGCATTGGCGTTGCGGGCACTCGAACGCGCCCAGACTCGCCTACCAGGCCTACGCACTTTCAGCACGCATATCCTCGGTGTTTGGCAAAAACCGCTCGTCGCGGGGACCGGGTGATGGAATGGAAAGGGCGCAAAGTGCTGGTAACGGGCGCGGGAGGCTTCATCGGAAGCCACCTGTGCGAGCAATTGTTGGAGCGCGGCGCGGAAGTCCGGGGCATGGTCCACGGCAATATGCGCGGCAGCGTGGGCTATCTCGCCGGCGTACCCGCTCCATTAGCCAAACACCTCGAGATATGCGGTGGCAACATCCGGGATGGCGCATTCGTGCGAGAGGCAACGCAGGGGGTGGACACGGTTTTTCATCATGCCGCCATCACGAGTGTGGCATACTCCTATGCGAACCCGGAAGAAACCATTATCACCAATGTCATGGGAACGCTGAACGTGTGCAACGCGGCGCGGCACGAGCACGTGCGGCGCGTCGTGCATACGTCATCCGCCGGGGTCTACGGCACGTCGAAAGACGGCCGGCCCATAACCGAAACACACCCGGTGGCGGCGCACAACCCATACACGGCGTCCAAACTCGCCGCGGACCACACGGCGGAGAGTTTTTATCTCACATACGAATTGCCGGTTGCGACCTGCCGTATCTTCAATGTATACGGACCGCGAATCGGCCAGTTTCTGGTAATTCCAACGATTATTCTGCAACTGGCGCGGGGCGCCGAGTTGCGGTTGGGCGATCTTGCGCCGACCCGCAATTTCACGTATGTCGACGACATCGTAAACGCGTTCATTCGGACTGCGGAAGCCGACAGCGTGATCGGCGAGGTAGTGAACTTCGGTTCGACCCGCGCGGTAACCATTGGAGACCTGGCACAGCTCATTGCCAATCTGATGAATAAAGATTTGCAAATAGTGACCGATGCAAGCCGCATTCGCCCGCAAAAAAGTGAAATTCAGCGGGTGGAAGCGGACAGCTCGAAGGCGAAAGCGCTGCTCGGATGGGAAGCGAGTGTGTCACTCGAAGACGGCTTGCAGCGCACGATAGACTGGATTCTGGCCGGCGGATATGACGACATGCCGGTGCGGCGGTGAGGACTTCCTGTGAGTGAAGCGGCATATCAGGGCGTGATTCTCGCGGCGGGCCACGGCTCGCGCATGGGGCCTTTCGGCGAAGAAATGCCAAAACCCATCGTGCCGATCTGCAACAAGCCGCTGTTGGTGTACCAATTGGAATACATGAAGGACGCCGGCATCGAGGAAGTATTTATCGTCATCGGACACCTCGGCCATCGCATTACGCAAACGCTGGGCGACGGCAGCCGGTTCGGACTAAGGATTCGTTATGTCGAGCAGCAGCAGCGCCTGGGCATTGCGCACGCCGTTGGCCAGCTCGAGCAGCATGTGTCCCGGCCATTTTTGCTGATGCTCGGCGACATCTTTTTCGAGATACCCGAACTACGCCGCATGATGGAAGTCATGGAAGAATACGCGTGCGCCGCCGTGCTCGCGGTAAGGGAAGAGACTGACGCAGAAGCCGTGAAACGGAACTTCGCGGTCTTATTGCGCGAAGACGGCACGGTTCGCCGTGTCATCGAGAAGCCGCGTCATGTGCCGAACATGCTGAAGGGCTGCGGTCTTTATTTGTTCGACATGCCCGTATTCGACGCGATTCGCAGAACGCCGCGCACGGCGATGCGCGATGAGTACGAACTTACCGATTCTATCCAGATACTGATCGACTACGAATTCGCCGTGCGCATTGCGCCCGTCGTCGACTGGGACGTCAACATAACCTACACACGCGACCTTATCGATTGCTGCATGCACCAGTTGCGCAAGCTGAACAAACATGCGCTGATGGGCGACCAATGCAGCGTTGCGCGCGGCACGGAGCTCACCGATACCGTCTTGGGCGATCGCGTCATCGTGCGGAAACCCGCAAGGCTCGAACGGTGCGTCGTGCTTTCAGACGTCGTGCTCGACGATGGCAAGGCCCATACTGACACCGTCATCACGCGGCAATCCCAATTGCGCGGCCTGACCGGGTTGTTCGAGGAGAACGCGAATGCCTCGTCATAGCGCGCTGCTCATTGCCGTCCTTGTCGCATGCGCCGCGTCCTACGCACAAGAGAAGCGCTACCACGGCCAGACGCTGGATGAAAACCGCCAACTATTGATCGAAGAAACGGACGGCGTACTGCGCATCGGCGTCTTCGAGCGGACCCGTTCCGCCGGTGACTATTTGCACCAGCAAGCGCCGTCCGGCCCCGGCATTTCGCCTCGGGCAAACCCCGCGCCGGACTATATGATCGAGGTGCGCAGCGAAGTGCTGAAATCGTCCGCGCCAAACTATCTTCAGAATCCAGGTGAACGCTACCGCATCACGATCAACACGTTGGAAATGTCAACGGAATACGAGAACATGGTCGAAGTGCCCGCCGAGTTCGCGCGCGATCAATTGTTTTACGAGTTCCAACAAATCCGCGAGCGGACAATCGGCATCGAGCGGCAGGTCGTCGAAGCCGCCGCGCCCTTGGTCGCGGAAATTTTCAAGGAAGCGCGCTTGCTGCCCGCGGAAATATTCACAAGCGTGCTGAAAAGCCGCGGCGGCCAGTTCCGCATTACGCCGAGTACGCGCCAGCGGCGGAAAATCGAGCCGTCGCAGACGTTCGCGCCGAAACTCGAAATCAATCGGCCCGAACTGGGCGCGACCATGCGGGCACGAGAGAAAAAGGTCCTGCCGCCCGGCGCAACGAAGCCGGGTGATGTGTCAGGTCCACAAATCGATGCCCAGATAAAACGGCCATCGGAGCCGGGCCAATTTGAACACGGCGGACCACAGCCACAGAGATAAAAGAAAATGACAAAACGATTCTGACATGCGTGGACGTATGTGGATTTAGCGATAGAAGAATGAGACCGCGTGGAGAGTGGAAACGACCAAATGCCCGGTTGCACCCCGGGTGTGGCGATGAGGAGGTAGGTATGAAAGCGAAGGGAGAAAGCCGAATGGCACGGACCAGCGGGTTTGCGCTATTGCTGGCTATCGGGATGCTGGCAGGTTGCGCGGCAACGGACCACACAATCGTGTTGGACCCGAAAGGCGAGCCGCAGGACATTACGCAGGCTGAGATCGAGGAAATGAGCGGCGGCGATACGGCTTATCTGCTCCAGGTGGGCGACAAGGTCAGCCTCCAATTCCGGCTGCGCGAGTTCCGTGAAGGAGATGTCCCCTGGGACTACCGCATCGAAGTTGGAGACAACATGGAAGTACGGCTCACCGCGCCAATGGGTAATGCCGAGTCGTACAAAATCGACGTCGGCGATCTCATCGGAATTAGCTTCCTGAACAACTGGCCGCTCAACTCGAACCGGACCGTGCGGCCCGACGGCTACATCACGATGCCGGAAGTCGGCGATGTTAAGGCGTCGGGGCTCACGCCCTTCGGGCTGCGCAAAACGCTCACCCAGCTCTATGCGAAAACCGGGATCATTGAAGGCGAACCGCGCATAACCGTGAACGTCGACTTCTCCAACCCGGACCGGCTCGAAAACATGAGCCGCGATATCGCCGTAAGGCCGGACGGGAAAATCCGCCTTCCATCGATAAACACGGACGTGATGATCGCGGGCATGACGGTCCAGGAAGCGGGCGACGCGGTCAAGGCCGAGGCCGCCAAGGTATTGAAGAACACGCCTGACGTAAACCTGATCGTGTTCCCGGCGATCAACCAGTCGCTGCTCAGCATGAACGGCGTCGTGTCAGTGCGGCCGGACGGACGCGTATCCGTGCCGAGGATCGGTGAATTGCAGGCGGCAGGATACAGCACCGAAGAGTTGCGCACGTCCATCGGCGAAGCTTTCGAGGGGTTGGCGTTCAACGAACTCGATATCTCCACGGACGTCGTGCAGGCGACTGGCGCGCGCATCTACATCGGCGGTGAAGTTGCCAATAACGGCGTGTTTCCGCTGGAAGGCGCGCCGTCAGCGTTCCAGGCGATCCTCATGGCCGGCGGACCGACGAAAGATTCGCGGCTCAATAGCGTGCTGATCATCCGGCGCAACCCGAACGGAAAACCCTACGTGTACAAGACCAACATCGCGAATGTGCTCAAGGGCAGCACCGAAAACGATATTATGCTGCGCGGGTTCGACGTGGTGTATGTTCCGAAGAAACTGGTGTCGCGCGCGAACCTGTTCGTCGAACAGTACATCGAAGAAATCGTGCCGTTCGAAAATACGCTGGGCGTGTCCGGCACGTATTACATGAACGAGCAGAAGGTCAATTCGAAGAGCAAGAGCAATAACTTCAGTTCCGGTGTGACCGTGGTGCCGAATACCGGCGGCCTGGGTCTGCCCGGTGCTATCTTAAACCCATAACGGCTACGGCGGAAGCGCGAGGTATAGACCATGGATAAACGTCAAATCTTCCTGCGGGACATACTGACCGTCTTGTTCAAACGCAAGGCGCTCATCCTGCTCTTTCTCGTGGTAGTGGTTGTGGGCGTATACGTCTGCAACATCATCTGGCCACAAACCTACGAGTCAACCGCGAAAGTGCAGATGCTGCGCGGCCGCGAAACTCTTCAAACCGCAACACCGCTGACCGACAGCGCGACGACGCCGATGATCTCAATGACCGAGGAAGACCTCAACTCGGAAATCCAGATGATCTACAGCGATGACGTGCTGAAGGAAGTCGTAACGGAAGCGAAGCTTGATCAGGAAGGATTCGGCGGCAGGGGCGGCGGCGTTCGCGCAATCGTCAGCGGCGCTCGCGATGCCTTGAACGGCTTGCAGGTCATGCTGAACCTCAAGAAAAAACCGGAAGCCGTCGAAGGCGCCGTCGAGGTGCTGCGCGGCGCAATTGCCGTGCATGCCGTCAAGGACTCGTACACGATGGAAGTGCGCTGTCGCATGGGCTCTCCCGAGTTGGCGCAGCAGGTGCTCACGATACTGCTCGTGAAATACAAGGACAAACACGACGAAGTTTTCCGCACGCCGGACAGCGCGACGGATGTCCTTGAAATGAAGCTTAGCGAATTCCGCGGGGAATGGGGCGAATCCCAAGACAAGTTGAAAGAGTTTCGCGAGACGAACAACGTCTACGGACTGGAAGACGAACGCAAAATCCTCGTCGAAGAATACACGAACGCCAAAAAGCTCTCTGGCCAGCTTCAGGAAATCGGGATCGTGCCACCTGGGTTGACGGACACGACGGACGACTCCGCCATCATGCAGCAGTTGAGCCGCGAGACCGAAAGCTCCGTAATCACCGAGCTCCGCTTGCGCCTACTCGAACTGCTGTTGCGCCGGAACGAGCAGGTCACGTCGAAAGGCCCGAACCATCCAGACGTCATCAGCATTAACGAACAGATCGATCAGGCGGTCAAAAGTTTGAACGATGCGATCACCAATGCGACTGGGTCATCTGAAAAACGCATCGCCGAACTCGAGACCCGCCTGAAACTGTTGAACAGCGTCATTGACGAGCACGATGCGCTTCAGGAAGAAGCGGACATCAAGCAGGAGTCGTACACATTCTTCGCCGAACGCGTGCAGGAAGCCCGCGTCAACAGCCAGTTATCGCTCGCCGGCATCAACAACATCGTCATAATCTCCGAGCCGAACCTCCCAACGAATCCCATCCGGCCCCGCAAAATGTTCAACATGCTCCTGGGCCTGATTGCCGGAATCGTCGGCGGTATCGGGCTTGCCTTCTTCCTCGATTACCTCGACCACGGATTAAAAACGCCGGAAGATATCGAGCACTATGTCGGCGTGCCGCCGGTGGGCTCGTTCTTCAAGGCCTCTGGCGGAAAAGTCGACCTCGCCGAGGCGCAACGCGTCGGCGCCATTATCGATGCGCTCTCGGCGGACCAGCCCCTGCAACTCATCCAGGTGACC
>JAWXCN010000204.1:0-16764 GCA_034408725.1 Candidatus Hydrogenedentota bacterium | reverse complement strand
TAACTTCTCCATCATCGCCCACATCGACCACGGCAAGTCCACGCTTGCCGACCGGCTGCTCCAGGCCACCAACGCCGTTTCCGCGCGCGAGGCCAAGGCTCAGATCCTCGATTCGATGGACATCGAACGCGAGCGCGGCATCACCATCAAGGCGCAGACCGCGTCACTTCAGTACACGGCCAAGGACGGGCAGGTCTACAACCTGAACCTCATCGACACGCCGGGGCATGTCGACTTTTCTTACGAGGTCAGCCGCAGTCTGTCGGCATGCGAAGGTGCGCTGCTCGTTGTCGCGGACGGTCTCGGTGGACATTTGGGCGGCGAGATCGCGAGCAAGCTGGCGGTGTCCCTTGTGAAAGATTTGATGCGGCAACCGCCGCCACCCCCGCCAAGTGAACCGGGTGAAGACGAAGCGTTTTTGCCAATTATCAAGGACGCGATTACCCGTGCGAACGACAATATTTACAAAACGAACCAGGATTTGATCAAGAGCGATAGACCGATGGGCACGACGTTGATCGTCGCGCTCGTGACGCCGCGAAAGGTGTATATCGGGAACGTCGGCGATACGCGCTGCTACCACCTGCGCGACGGCGAAATCCTTACGAAGACGCAGGACCACTCGTGGGTGGACGAGCAGGTGCAGCTTGGGTTGATGTCGAAGTCCGAGGCGGAGTCCGATTCGCGCCGAAACATTGTGACGCGCAGCGTGGGCACGCACCCGGTCGTCGATATCGATACCTACACCTGGCATATCGTACCCGGGGACATGCTGCTGCTTTGCACGGACGGCCTTGTCAACATGTGCAAGGACGCGGAGATCATTCCGGAGTTCCGCAAGAATGTGTCGCCGGCGGAGATCGTGCCCAAGCTTGTTGCAATGGCGAATGACAATGGCGGACGCGACAACATCACGGTGGTTGTGGCGGATATCAGTCCAAGCATATCGACGGTGATGCGCAGGCGCTTTAAATCATTCTCGCGCAAACGGGGCGCCGGCATTTTGTGGTTCCTGCTGTGGCTCATTTGGACGGCGCTGAGCATGTCGTTCGGGTATTTCCTCGCGGTGGGGTTCGGCGATCACTGAGCGTTGGTGAAACGTCGTGCCGTCCCATTCGATGTAGCTCTGGTGGTACAGCCAGTCTCCGGTATTGATGTAGAGCCCTTCGCCGCCGGGCGTCGGGAACGTCTCCATGACGGGGTAATGTGAATGCCCGCAGAACACGATGTCTGCGCGCCCTTCCACAAGCGCGGCGCGAGCGAATTCCCGCAGGGGCGCTACCTCGGCGCCCTGGCTTAGATCATCTACTTTCTTCATATGGCGGCTTCCGCGCGATACACCCTGGGCAAGGCCCATTGCCCAATCGGGATGGATCAACCCGAATAACCGGACAATGATCGGCGAGCGCGCAATGCGTTTGTACAGCCGGTAATTCGAATCACCAGGGTTGATGCCGTCGCCATGAATGAACAGGGCGCGCTTGCCGTTTAAATCCAGCGTAAGGTCTTCGTGAATTTGGAACCGGAGATGCTGGCGCAAAAACCTGCCCGCCCAGAAATCGTGGTTGCCGATGACGAAATGGATTTCGACGCCGGCGTCGCTGAGGTCGGCAAACGCGCGAAGCACATTGAAATAGCCGGAAAAGATCACGTGCTTGTATTCAAACCAGAAATCAAAGAGATCCCCGAGGATTACGATCCGGTTCGTGCTAGCGGGATCGATGGCGCTTAGAAACGCGGTGAATTTCTCCATCAGGTCCCGGCCATCCTCTGCCACGTTCAGGTGGACGTCCGAGAAGATGACCGTGTTCATTTCAAAAAGCCGAAACGGCTCAATGGCCAGAATCGGAATACGGCCTTTCCGATGATTTTGGGGTCTTCGATGGCCCCGAAGGCGCGGCTGTCCTTGCTGACGCCGCGGTTGTCACCCATGACGTAGTATTGTCCGCGCTTCAAGTCGGCGCGGTCGGAATCATTGAAGTCGGCTCGTTTTTGGTCGGGTAGATAGTCCTCTTCGATAAACTGGTTGTTGATGAAAACGCGGCCTTCTTCGATGCGCAGCGAAACAGGAGGCGGGCCCGTGTCTTCCTGGACCTGGGCATCGACCGTGTTACCGTGAATTCGGGGCAGCCCCCCGGCAATGACGCGTTTGACATAGCGTTTGCCCGCGTCTTCCGTGCGTTCAAAGACCACAATGTCGCCCGCCTCAATGGGTTGGTAGCCGTGCCACCAGGTGCTGATTTTGTGAGGAAGCTTGAAAACGAGAATCCGTTCGTTGTTTTGGAGGGTCGGTTCCATTGAGGGGCCCTGCACTTCGTAGCCCTCGATGACGAATACCTTTAAGATGAAAAAGAGCGCAAGGAACCACACCACCATCTTGATCAATTCGGTCACTTCGCCCTTGATGTTGGCAGGGCGGTCTAGCGGGGCCGACGAAGTATTTGGCGTTGGTTCACTCACGCGTGCGATGTCCTTTGGTCGAATCGTGCCGCCTGAAATCTACCATTCAGTAACGCTGCCTGCAAATCGCGGATTCCCAGGATGAGATCGGGGAACTCGGTGGCATAGCGGCCGACGTTTTGCAGATCGTGCGCGTCGCTGCACGCGACCATCGGCTTTTTGATGGATTCGGCGAGCCGCCGGGCCAGGCGTTGCTCGTGCGGCTTGAGGTTTACGCTGGCGACCTCGAGTGCCGCGAGCGGGAATTTTGCGATCCGTTCGTCAAACGACATGCCTTCCCGGGTCGGGTGCGCGGCAATGCACGCCGCGCCATACCGCTGCGCCAATGCCATCGCCTTTTCCGGTGGCCAGGCCGGGGTAAACTCTTTCACGTGGCCGTCCGGCACGCCATACATCAGGATGTCGCCCTTGTTCGAAGTATACTCGAAACCCGCCATCACCAGAAATCCCGGATGACCCGATTCCGCCACCAGCGCGTCGATTTCGTCCTGGCTCCACTGATGATGGTGCTCGGTGATTACAATGCCGTCCAATCCGGCGCGCACGGCCTGACTAATGATTTTCGCAGGTTCTATGCGGCTGCACCGGGAATACCGGGTCGTGTGCATGTGCATGTCGATCAAGAATGGCATATTGGAGTTATCGCCTCATTATTACGATACAGGCGCGGTCCATGAGAATTCGTCAGACTTCGCCGCGACTATCGGGGGCTTTTGTTCAGGAAGCAAGTATACCCGACGGTGGGAGTATCGGGCCATTTGTTTGCCCCGCCCAATACCTGGTGACTTGGACGCAGCCCTAAGGGCCGGCCATAGTCCAAAGCGGCAGCTCCCACGACGCTGCGTTTGGAACGAGCGCCATTTGGACTGCGGTGGCGGAGCGGCACAGCACGTTTGCTTCACCGGAGCAAACTGACGATTGGTGGATGTTGGCTGCTTGTTGTCAATTGAACTGAGCGCAGACACCGCTTTGGCTGTTTGTGGGCGATGGCTTCGTGCGCGCAGGGTGACGGTAGATTGTCTGTGGTGAACAGCCAAAGCGGCGCCTTGGGGGCCGCCGCAGTCCGCCGGCAGACCAGCACCTTGAAGATTTCCCGGTAGTGTGTATAGGCTTCGTATGTGGTGGACCTGCGGCCGCCAATTACCGTAAGCACGAGGGAGTATTTTGTCATGGGAACGCAACTGGCCGGAAGTTTGGTGCGGGAATTGGAATCGAGCAAGGAGTTTTTTGATCGTGGGACGCGAGCGCTAGCCGAGGAGGATTCTTCGTTCGTGCCCGAAGCGGGAATGATGACGGCCGCGCAGCAAGTCGCGCACGTGGCCCACACGCTGGACTGGTTTGTGCAGGGTATGACACGGCCCGAGGGGTTTGATCTGGACTTCGCGGCGCATGCCGTCGAGATTGCGAAAGTGACGTCACTGAAGGCCGCGCGCGAGTGGTTGGACAAGGCGCACAAGGGCGTGGTAACGAAAGTCGGCAGAATGACGGATGAAGAGTTGAATGTGCCGTTGCCGGCGGGGCCGGTCATGGGTGGCGCACCGAAGTTGGCGGTGGTGGGGGCGATCAGCGATCACACGGCGCATCATCGTGGCGCGTTGTCGGTCTATACGCGGTTGCTGGGAAAGGTCCCGCCGATGCCGTATATGGAGATGTAGGCGGAAAGGAAAATAGCCGCGAAAAGGGGACTTTTCAAAATTCAGGTTGCCAACGCCGCATAGGCCAAACCCGCGGCGGCACAGCCCGCCAGTGTTTTGAGCATGCCGACATGAAACCGGAAGGTGGCAATCGCGGCGGCTACCGCGAGTGCGGCGGCTGCCCAGTTTATTGTCGCAAGCGACGGCACTTGGAGGTGCAACGGGCCGAATACCATTTCGTCGACACGGCCAAAAAGGGTATGGAGCGAAAACCATACCGCGAGGTTCAGCACCACTCCGACAACCGCGGCGGTGATGGCGCTCAATGCGGCATTGAGCGGTTTGTTTCCGCGTAGCGCCTCGATATAAGGCGCGCCCAGGAAAATCCATAGGAAGCACGGAGTAAACGTTACCCACGTTGTCAGGAGTCCGCCGAATGTACCCGCGACCAGTGGCGGAAGCGCGCCAGGATTGCGGTATGCCGCCATGAACCCCACGAACTGAACGACCATGATGAGCGGTCCTGGCGTCGTTTCAGCCATGGCAAGGCCATCGAGCATTTCGCCGGGCTGCAACCAAGCATGCGTGTGAACCGCCTGTTGAGCGATGTACGCGAGTACGGAGTATGCGCCGCCGAAGGTGACGACAGCCGCCTTACTGAAGAAGGTGCTCAACTGAAAATACACGTTGTCCGGTCCGCGGACGAGAAGCAGAACGATGATAGGCGCAAACCAAAGCGTACACCACACTCCGATTACGCGAAGTGATCGTGCAAACGACGGATGGCGGGCAGTAGTTGCGACGGATTGCGGGGCACTCGGCGATCCTCGATAGTGGCGTATGAGGCCCAACAAGGCGGCGACGGCAATGATAGCCGGGAATGGAACAGCGAAGAAAAAAATAGCGATGAATGCGGCAGAGGCAATGCATATTGAGAAGCGCGATTTCAGTGCGCGTTTTCCAATGCGGATTACAGCTTCGACCACGATCGCGAGTACCGCCGATTTTAGCCCAAAGAATAAGGCTTCGACGGCGATTACTTCCTGGAATCCGGCGTAGAGATAGCTCAGCAGCATGATCGTGACAATGCCGGGAAGAATGAACAGTGTTCCAGCGACGAGTCCGCCGCGCGGTCCGTGGAACAACCAGCCGATGTAGGTTGCCAATTGTTGCGCTTCGGGGCCGGGAAGCAGCATGCAGTAGTTCAATGCGTGCAGGAACTGCTCTTCGCTTACCCATCTCTTTTCTTCGACCAAGACACGGTGCATCACGGCGATTTGGCCAGCGGGCCCACCGAAGCTGTTTAGGCCGATGTACGACCATGTGCGGGTGGCTTCGGCGAACGTGGGAGGCGCGGCCGGTTCGGCTGGCGTCTCATTCATAGTTATTCGATGACCTTTGCGGTTGCGGGATTCGGAATGACTTGTCCCGCTTTGATTTCGACAGTCGAGTTTTCGAGGATGTTACCGTTGACGAGAATCGGTTTTCCGGTTCCAGTGGTGTCGTTGATGTCCACGATTGTGTTTTCGAAGACATTGCCGGTGACGATGGTTTTGCCGGCGCCGATTTTTACCGTGAGCTTCTCATCCGGGTTCGCCGTGAACGTATGGTTGCCTGTGATGATCGCGCCGTAACCGCGCGCATCAATGGCGACTGCGCATTTGCCGCCCGCATCCACAGTCACGATATTGCCTTCGATGACGTGGCGCTGCGAATCGGACCAAGAGCGGAACCCGATGTCGATATTACCGCCTTCGCGGACATGGACAATGTTATTGGCCATGATGATGTTGTCGCCGCGGTCGGTGCCGAAGGCGACGTGCGTCCTGCCGGTGATTTCGGCGTAGTTCCCGCGAATTTCGCCAGGCCCTGTCAGGATTTCGACCGAGTCCGAATGGGCATTGCCCAAAACATTGTTGAGCACGCGCATGTTGCGTCCTTCAAGCATGATGCCGAGACGGCGCGCGTTCATGACATAACAGTTTTCGATGGTGATGTTGTGGCACGGATCGGCGGAGCAGCCAGGCCGCGCCGAAAAGGCCTTGATGCCGCAAAACTCGAACCGGGCGTGCGAAATGTTCTCGTCGCCCTCCCCAAGGGGGTTCTGGTCGCGGTTCGCGTCAATGTAAAGATTGCGGATGACGATGTGGCCAACACTCGCGCCGATGATGCGGATAACGTTGCTTTCCTGCTGGGGCGCCTGGAAGAGTTTGGTGGAAGGGCCTTGCCCTTCAAGGACGACATTGCTGCGTTCGATGAGCACGCCGCCGAGCATGCCTTCCACGCGTCGAATGTCGTAAGTGCCCTCCATGAGCACGACTCGGCCGCCGGGTGCGGGCAACGCCCGAATGGCAGCGTTGATTTCCTCCTGGTCGGCTTCGCCGTCGCAGACGTAGGTGGCGGTGAGGCGCGAGGTTTCCGCCGAGTCGCGCGCGGCAATGGTGATGGTCGCGCCGGACGACGGCGGTTTTGGCGCGGCATCGGCACATAACGCGAATGAACCGATGATCAGGCATAGACTGGTCACGCCACGTTCTCCAGGTGGTAATCTCAACGCCCTCGTTCCCAAATTTCCATTTGGGAATGTTCCCCGGCTCCCACGATGCATATTGATCGCGCCGAATCAGCGTTCGGCGCTACATCAATCGGGCAGTAGTGCGCGGACTTCCTGTTCGAGCTCGCTGAGGAGCATGGGCTTCGCGAGGATTTTGGTTGCGCCGGTCGAGACCGGTCCGCTGCTGCGATCCGGAAAGCCGCTGAGCACAAGTATGGGAACGTCAGGATTGATTTTACGGATTGCGCCGATGGCGGTGGTGCCATCCATTCTGGGCATGACAAGGTCCATGGTGATTATGTCGTAGCGTGTTGCTTTACACTTTTCGACGGCCACGACTCCGTCTTCGGCGGTATCGACGTCGAATCCGGACATCTCGAACCAGCGGTTCAGCGCGTACCGAATATTTTCTTCATCGTCGACGACCAGTATTTTGGGTTTTGGTTGCACGAAAGAGTTCCCCAAGTACGTGGACTATACCGCGATGGCGCCGATTTGTACAACGCGCGGCCGGGATGGACTGTGAAGGCAACCGATATGCGCAAGCGAACTTGTAACTCGATATTCGAGAGGGCGTTTCGTAGGATTGCGAAATCGGGGGCGGTTGGTTGGCAATTCGAGGGGTCATTTCATGACGCGGATTTATGTGAACAGAGGCATTATGCTTTGGGCCGCAACCCTGGTGGTGTGTTGTGGAATGGTGTTGCCGCAATGCGAATCGGGCGGACTTCGGGCGAACGATTTCGTACGCATCAGCCAAAGCGGGTTTGACGCCGCGGATACCGAAGAGGATCGAAACGAATATGCGTGGTCGATGAAGTTTTTCAAACCGGATGGTGCGGATGATGGCCACGTGTATGTGGGGACTGGAAATAACATCAGCGGCATTTTTGCCTACTATTCGAACGCAAGGTTGACCGGCGGAGATACGGATGATCCGCCAGTGCGCGCGCCGGAGATTCGACGGTATCGCCCTGACTTGGGCGAAAACGTGTGGGAGAAAGTTTTCGATTACCACGATGTCTCGGATGACGAATTATCCACATACGGATTTCGCTTCATGCTCACGTACGACGCGGTAGACGAGGATCAGAAGGGCGCTCGCGCAACGTACTTATACGCCTCAAGCCAGGGGAACGGTTCGACGCTGTGGCGGTCCAAATCGGGGGACGCGGGAAGTTGGGAGAGCGTGTTCACGACGGGGTTGAACCATGCGTCGATGCGCGCCCTTGCGGCACACGATGGAAAACTGTACGCGGGATTCGCATTCGACACAGTCGGCCAGGAAGTCCAGCCACCCGGGGAGATTTGGGTCTCAGACGACGGCATAAGTTTCGAGCCGCTGATGCAAGACGGGTTTGGCAATCCGTACAACCGCGGCGTGGAATTTTTGATTTCGTATAACGGTTGGCTGTGGGCAGGCACGAAGAATGATGCGGAAGGTTATGAAGTCTGGAAGCTCGAAGGTCCCGGCGGCGCGGGCGGTCCCGTCAAAGTCGTCGATCATGGCGGGCCCGATCCGCGTAACGAGGCCGCGGGCACTCCAGCGATCTTCAAGGGAAAATTGTACGTAGGAAGCCTGCTTTTTTATGGTTACAACCGGGTACAAGACTATGGATTCAAAGGCTGTGACATCATACGCATTGATTCCGATGATTCATGGGAAACGGTGGTCGGAAACAACTCGATTTCGGGCTACGATTCCGGGTTCAACTATTTTACAAACGCTTATTGCTGGCAAATGAAAGAACACGATGGCTGGTTGTACGCGGGAACCTGGGACCAGGCGAATCTGTTGGCGGGACTTCTCGACAATTTACCAGAACTAATTGAATTCTTGCAGGAACAGCAAAAGGCGATCGCGGGAGAGGTGTTGGATATCGATGACTGGTACCGGCTGACGGAGGCCGGCGGGGATATTTTCAAGACGCAGGACGGAACGCATTGGTTTCCACTGACGCAAGACGGTTTGGGCAATCGCGAGAACTATGGTTTTCGCACGATGGAATCAACGCCGGACGGGGATTTTTATTTGGGGACCGCGAACCCGGCCAGCGGCCTTGAAGTATGGCGCGCCGTGCCGGCGGCGGAAGACTGAGCAAGAATCTCTAACAAAACCTATCCTGAGTCTTTTTATCTCGAAGGGATTACGGCGCGCAGCCTGGGCCGCTGTAGTCGCTTCGACGAAGGCGGACCTACCCCAGGTACAATACCCAAAATAAAGGTACCCTGAAAAGGGTTACGGCAGTTTTGATAGAGACTCTAAATAGATTAGACGGGTGCGCCTTAGCTTTCCGCAGGCGCCTTTTCCGCGCCTTTTTTTCGTAGCACCAACACTAGACCCTGCGAAATCGGTTCGAGCAATTTCAGGAACGGATTCGGGCGTACTTCGCCAAACGCGTACGCTGGCAAGGCGGTCATGCGCCGGATGTGCTTCATTCGAGGACTCCGCAAACGGTCTGCTGTCAAAGGGAAGGATGGTGGAGCGGAAGGGAGTCGAACCCTCGGCCTCTGCATTGCGAACGCAGCGCTCTCCCAACTGAGCTACCGCCCCACGGCAAAATGCTTGTATACAGCGCGAAAGGCTAACAAACGGCGGACGGACAAGTCAAACGCTCGTGCGCGCAAGGCGGTGATCAAGCGGTTGCGCGTTCCGCGCATGCGCATTGACATCGTCATCATTGCGGACTAAAATTTCGGGTTCATGCAACGCCGCGAAAATCGGCGGTTTTGCTCCCCCAAGCATCCCGCGGAGAGGTGGCCGAGTGGTTGAAGGCGCCCGCTTGGAAAGCGTGTGTATGCTTAACGGTGTACCGCGGGTTCGAATCCCGCCCTCTCCGCCATTTTACTTTTCAGCGGAGTCGTTTGATCCCAATCACCGATAAAAAAGCGCGAATTGCCTCGGTCGCATAGCGGAGTAGATTTGATGCCACCATTGACGTATGTCAAGCCACAGTCCATAAGCTTGAAGTCCCACCCAGACGTTAATGAACGCTGGCTGCAACAGCGCATAATCGACGACACCTCTATACTTGGCCTCGGCGACCTGTTGGTGAAGGACGTTGAAATCCGACAACCTAGGGCCGGGCGGCTTGACCTCCTGCTGATTGATCCCGAGTCCGAGCGCTGGTATGAGGTCGAGATTCAGTTAGGGGAAACAGATGCGAGTCACATCATTCGGACACTTGAATACTGGGACATTCAGCGCAAGCGATATCCGCAGTATGACCACTGCGCGGTACTCGTCGCAGAAAACGTTACATCCCGCTTCCTAAATGTAATTGGGCTGTTTAACAGCACGCTACCGATCTTCGCGATTCAACTCTCTGCGCTTCAGGTGGAAGACAAGATCGTTTTGAACTTCGTTAAGGTATTAGACGAGGTACTTCGAGGCGATGAGGACCTTGGGGGTGAACAGCCTTGGGGGCAAGGTGCAGATCGCGCATACTGGGAGAAGTCGTCGGGTGCAGAAATGCTACCCCTCATCGATCAATGCTTCGGAATCTTGCGCGAAAGTAGGCCTGGGCTGACGATGCGATATAACAAGCAGTATATTGGGCAGTACGAGGATGGTCTTCCGAATCATTGCGTAAAGTTTCGACCGTCTAAACAATGGGTTAGGGCCGCGGTCCGCGTCGAGAAGAAAGAACCGTGGGTCGAGAAGCTGAAGACAACAACGATTGAGCGGATGGCGGAGGTCAAGAGTCCTCGGTTAGTGCTCCGGCTCCGCCAAGAGGACTTAGCAAGAAACGGCGAATTCCTGCGAAACCTGTTCTCTGAATCGTGCCGCAAATCGAATGGGGATGAGGAATAGCGAAAGTGCGAGAATCAACACCCAAACTAGGTAGATTGGAAAAGGTTGATCTGCGTTCAGCCTGGACGAATGAGGGACAGCATTTCACACCGTGGCTTGCGCGACCGGAAAACCTGACCTTGCTTGCGGAAACGCTGGATTTGGAGCTTGAGATACAAGCGACGGAAAAACCAGTGGGGCCATTTCGCGCCGACATTCTCTGCAAAGAGGCCATCAACGACACATTGGTTCTAATCGAAAACCAGCTTGAGCGGACAGACCACACTCACCTCGGACAACTCCTTACTTATGCGGCGGGACTTGAGGCAGCGACGGTCATATGGGTTTCACCTCAGTTTACTGACGAGCACCGCGCCGCTCTCGATTGGCTCAACTCCATAACGACAAACCGGTTCTCGTTCTTTGGGCTGGAAATCGAGCTCTGGCGCATTGACGCCTCTATACCTGCTCCGAAGTTCAATATCGTATCTAAACCAAACGATTGGAGTAAGGCAGTTAAACGCGGAGCGCAAGAGGGCCTAACGGAAACGCAGCAACTGCAATATGATTTTTGGGTTGGATTTCACGCATACCTCCAAGAATACAGTTCTCTGCGATGCGGTAAACCATATCCGCAGAACTGGACCCTCGTTTCTTTGGGGCGCGAGGGATTCAAACTCGCGGCCGTGATTTCGACATGGGATTCTGAGACCAAGAAATATGGGGGAGAACTTCGCGCCGAACTACTTATTGAGCATCCCCAGTCAAAGGAATACTTCAATGCGCTGAAAGCTAGGGAAGCAGAAATTCAGCGAGGTGTCGTTGACCCGCTTACGTGGTATCAAAAAGAAGGTGTGCGTCAGTGTCGGATATACGCGCGCACCGCTATCGATCCACAGGATCGCCGAACTTGGCCGAAATACTACGAGTGGCTGCGTGAGAGACTCGAGCAGTTTCATACCGTCTTCGCTCCAATAGTGAAAGAACTCTCGCTACCTGCGGCGGAGTCTCTCGAAATTTAAAGGAGAAATTGGCGCAGTCTCATTTTTGGTATTGCAGTTCTTTCTGGCCAAGCCTTTCCATGATGGGGTTGATCCCTTTCCATGATGGGTTGATCGTGGGAGCTTACTTGGACACGATTGATTGAACAGGATCAATAGCAAGAGGGGCGTCACCTTATAGGACGAACGTGCAGGCGCTTGCGGCCCCGTTCGCTTTAGTGGGCGAAATCCTTCCGTCCTGGTACCGGGATGGTACGGCTACGCACTACATCATATCGGCCGGGGGATGCGTTAGACTATCCTTTTTGCGCGATGAATAGAAGCCAAGGAAAGGCGGTGGCCACGGTGCTTTGTCCACATCGGATAGCTCAATGATCTCCCTAATGAGAAAACCAGTCTCGTGAAGTTGACGGGTCATTTCGCCGACGCTCAAATGGAAATCGGTGAATTTAATCACCTCTTCGCCGTCAAAAAGTGAGACTTCGAACGGAGAACTCTTCGCGATTGTAGTTATCCATGTCGAATGACGTTCGGAATGTCGCGAATTGTCGATCGCGAAAACCGGGATGAGTAACTGATGCGATGAACAGTCCGTTATCGTTTAAGACTCTCCATACATCGGAGAGGCAGCTCATGCAAGTTGAGCGAGTTGGGAGGCACATCCAGATTGCGTGAAACGTCACAACATCAAATTTTGAATCAGCCTCATCGAGACGACCAATGACTGTCGCGCGAGAATCCGCCGTAGTGGTGTGACCTACTTCTCGTGAGCCTAGTGCCTTGTATGAACGCGGGCAGGCGACTATTTCAAATTGAAATCTGTTCCTGCGCGGGCTCGGCGGGACGTTCTCCGGCTGCTCGATCCAGGATGCGTTTGAGTTCTACCACGTCGGGATTTCCGGGGGAGACTTCATCAGCGAGGCCGGCGTGTTCAGCGCATTTCGCGAGGAGGCCGGGAATGACGGCGCGCGCGTCGAGTCCGGGAAACGCGCGCGGATTCTGGATGAGCGTTTCGACAAGGAGAAGATAGATTTTAGCCTGGTTAATGTGGCACATCATTTCGAAGTAAGTTTCGTTGAACCGGGGAATAGGGTTTGCCTTCCCCTGCCGGTTAAAGAGCGCCAACGCCGTTTCGAGTTCACCTTGCGCGATACCAAGCCACCGGTGTTCACTCGAATAGAGGTAGCAGGTGCCAAGATACCAGTGCGCGCCGGCATGATCGGGGTCTGCGAGCAGATAGCCCTTGAAGCGTTCAATGGCTTCGTCATATTCGCCCTTGAGGTAGAGTTCCTCGCCCTCGGCGAAGAAATCAGGCGCGGGCGCGCGGTTGCACGATGCCGCGCATGCAGCGAGTACAACGATTGAAACTAGCCGCGTCATAAATCGTACACCCATTGAATGTGAGTCCAAGAATTCATTCTGGCCCAGCCGGGGCCGAAGGCGCAATCACGTTCCTTGCCCGCGTTGCAGGGTAATCGTTAAACTGGCGCCCGGGCCATACTCTCAAGGAAGACATTGTGCTTCGCGGTTATCTCGTGTGCAAGAAAAATGGTGAACCGGAGCGGCGGGTGCCGATAGGGTCGTCGATTACGCTCGGGCGTTCGATGGAGTGCGGGTGCGTCGTGGATGACGCGGCGGCGTCGCGGCGGCATGTTCGGATTACGCTGGATGGAAGCCGGTTTCTCTGGAAAGACCTCGGCAGCACGAACGGAACACAACTGAACGGGATGCCGATGGTTGAGGGCGTGCTGGCGCCGGGGGACAACCTCCAAATCGGCGAGACCGTGATGCGGTTCGAGGCCGACGACGTTCCTGATGATCCGGAAGAACCCGACAACACGACGGTTTTCAAAGAAACCATTTTCAACTGGCAAAAGGCGGGCGACGAAGAAGACCGCGAGGAGCGCGCCGAAAGCCTGTTGCGCGCCGTGTTCACGGTGATGAACGAGATTTCGTCGAACTACGAGCCGTGCCCGCTGGTAGACCATATTCTCGAGACGACCATGCGCGCGATCGATGCGCAGCGCGGCGCGATTGTGTTCGCGTCTGCCGAGGTACGCGAACTGCAACCTTGCCCGGTTTGCAGGAAATTTCATGTCATCGTCCGTGGAAAAGTGCAGCACGTAGGCCACCGGGACTTTACAATTAGCGAGACAGTCGCGCAGCGGGTGATCAAGCGCGGGGAAAGTTTGCTCTATCAGGACACGGACCGCGACAGTGAGTTAAATGTCAGCGAGAGCATACGGTCGTTGCGTCTGCGCTCGATTATCTGCGCGCCCTTGCGCGGGAAGTTTGGTATTTTCGGAATTCTGTACGTCGACAGCGACAGCCCGAAGCACCAGTACACGCATGAAGACATGTTGCTCAGCACGGCGGTCGGCAACAGCGCAGGGCTTGCGCTGGAAAATGCGCGGATGCACAGTCAGATCGTCGACAAAGAACGCATGGACCAGGAAATCCAGCATGCGTGGCAAATTCAGCAGGGTTTCCTGATCAACCAATGGCCGGATGGCGACAAGCGTTTCCAGGTGTACGGCGATATGCGGCCCGCTAAAACGGTCGGCGGAGATTTTTACGATTTTGTCCAGCCGGACGAATCGCGGATTGGCATTCTGGTGGGCGACGTGAGTGGCAAAGGGGTGCCGGCGGCCCTCACAATGGCGCAACTCCTGGCGGAATTCCGGTTGGCTGCACGCGAACGCGGAACACCTTCCGAAATATTTCAGACGTTGAACAAGAGCATGAGCATGCGCGGAACACGCGGCACGTTCTGCACGTTGAGCTATTTAATATTGGAACTCGATTCGGGGCGCGTGCTGTGCGCGAGCGCGGGGCATCACCCGGCGATTGCGGTGGGCAAAGGCGACTTGCGCGTGTTTGGCAACGCGACGGGGCCACCGATAGGGATACTGCCGGAAAGCGCGTGGACCAATACGGAATCGCGCGTAAAACCCGGCGAAACGCTATTATTGTACACGGACGGCATCGTCGAGGCGCGCACGGCGCACACCCGGGCGGAAGGATCGCACGGACCGGACGAATACGGGATGGAAAACCTGACACGGGTGGCGGCGACACTTTATGGGTCTGACCCGCGGGCCATGATAGAGGCGATTAACGCGGACGTGCGGAAATATTGCGCGCCGGCAGCTCCGCATGATGATTGCACAATGGTCGCGGTAAAATACTTGGGCTAGTCCATGCCAAAAACCGATATCAATATCGATTTGAGTTCCGAGCCGCGGTTGCTCGCATCGGTTCGCGGTTTGATCCGGACGTATTTGTTGAACGAAGGGTTTGACGCCGAACGCGCGGGCGAGATTGTCCTTGCGGTGGATGAAGCGTGTACGAACGCCATGCGTCATTCTTACGGCGGCAACACCGAGGGGCGTCTGCGCCTAACATTGCGCAGGAACGACTCGGCGATCGAGTTTGTGTTGCGCGACAGAGGGGTGCCGGTACCGCAGGAGAAGTGTGCGCGCAAGGAAATTGTCGCGCCGGATACGGAGCACCTCATGCCCGGCGGGTTGGGCGTGCAACTGATGTACAGCGTTTTCGACGAAGTGAAGTTTCGCCCCGGCAAAACCGAGGGGAACCGGGTGGTAATGCGCCTCAAGCTTCCCGAAAAACCTGGCTAAGAAAAAGGCATTGGTTTTTCAATGCGATACGATCAACTGATGGGACGGAAAGTTGCGCGGGACATTCCGCGCGCGTAAGGACGAACTATGGCGATGGAACTTACGAAGACGGACGATGGCAACGGTGTGTGTACGATTGCCGTTTCAGGTGAAATCGACCTCTACAGCTCGCCGAACCTGCGCACCGCGATCACGGACTCGGCGCCCACGGCATCGAAAACAATTTGCATCAATCTCGGTTCCGTCGAGTACATGGATAGTTCGGGCGTGGCGACGCTGGTTGAAGGGTTGCGCGCGGCGATGGAACGCAAGATCGAGTTTGTGTTGGTCGCGCCGTCGCCGCCGGTGTTAAAAGTGTTGCAGCTTTCGCGGCTGGACACCGTTTTCACGATCCGCGATAAGGCATGAGCGCGGTAACCTACGTACTGGGTTATACGGGTCGCGTCACGCTCAATGGGCTGTACGCGGTGGCCAAGGTCTGTGTCCTTATCAATGATACCGCCAACTGGGCTTTTATACAGCCGTTGCGCGGCAAGGGCCTTCGCGTGCGGAGCACTGTCGAACATTTCGTGCAGTTCGGGGTGAATTCACTCCCGATAGTGGGACTCATTTGTTTTCTAATCGGCGGCATCATGGCGATGCAGGCCGTGTACCTGCTGCGATCGTTTGGCGCGACGCAGTACGTCGCGAACCTTGTAGGGGTGATCGCGGTCCGCGAGTTGGCGCCGCTGATGACCGCTATCCTGCTGAGCGGTAGAAGCGGATCGGCGATAACGGCGGAAATCGGGACAATGAAAGTGTCGGAAGAAATCGACGCATTGGAAGTCATGGGTTTGAATCCAACCAAACATCTGGTCGTTCCGAAATTCCTCGCGATGGTTACCGCTATCCCATGCCTGACGATACTGGGTTCATTCATCATGATTTTCGGCGGCTTCTCCGTCACCGTGTGGATTGTCGGTGTCGAGCCCGGCGTGTACATCAACAACACAATCCAGTCGATCAAAATCCGCGATTTCGCAACGGGCCTTTCAAAGAGTTTCTTCTATGGCATCGTAATTTGCCTCGTAGGCGTGTACCGCGGCTTTCAGGTGGAAGGCGGCGCCGAAGGCGTGGGCCACATGACAACGTCTTCCGTGGTAACATCGATATTTCTGATCATTCTGGTCGATCTTCTATTTACCTACTTGTTTTTCTTTTAGATTATGGACGACACAAACGACACCATTATCGAAGTACACGACCTCGTCGTGCGCTATGGTGATCGCACCGTGCTCGACGGCGTGAGTTTTTCCGTTAAGCGCGGCGAGACCCTGGTGATACTTGGCGGTAGCGGCTGTGGTAAGAGCACGCTGCTGCGCAACCTCGTCGGACTGATGCGGCCGCATTCGGGCAAAATCCTCATCGGGGGCCAGGATGTGACGGCAATGTCCGACACGGACCGTATCGAGGTGCGCAAGAAGCTGGGCATGTGCTTTCAGGGATCGGCGCTTTTCAATTCGATGAGCGTGGCGGACAACGTCGCCCTTCCGCTACGCGAACACACCCCGCTTGAAGAATCGACCATCGAGATTATGACCAAGATTAAGCTTGAACTCGTGGGGCTCGGCGGCTGCGAAAACCTGCTGCCTTCGGAATTGAGCGGCGGTATGAAAAAGCGCGCCGGCCTTGCCCGCGCCATGGC
>JAWXCN010000203.1:0-6591 GCA_034408725.1 Candidatus Hydrogenedentota bacterium | reverse complement strand
GTACCCCGAAGTGAAAGCGGCGCTGACACGCCGCAGTCCAAGGCGCTGCGCGCGGCCAATTGACGTCTAAAATCCGCGCGGAGCGCCTTGGAGTGCGGCTGCGGGTAGCTTGCCGCTTTCCATTTCCTGGGCAGGTCGCTTCGCAATTAAGCGAGATTGCCCTGGGGAAAATACCCCGGCGGGCCAGACTGTGAAGCATTGTGTGTATACTATCGATTGAGTTGTACCGATGGTAAAGTTAATACATAGCAGCCTTGCGCTCGCGCTTGCGTGCGTGTTGTGCTCCATTGCGATTGCGGACGAGCCGTTCGGCACGGAAATCCTTCCGCTGGCCAAGATTGCCATAGCAGCGAGACCACGCGCGGTGACCTTGATTTGGCCCGGTTTGAGAACATGCGCATGGTGATCGATTCGTTTTAATAGGCTGTGGTTCCGGGAGGCAGCTTGAGGACGATGAGTCGCTATACCAAAGGTTTATTGATAGATCCACTGGAGGGAAACCGAATTTGAACATTGGAATCATCGGTTCAGGTAACATCGGCAGCACGCTCGCGCGGCACCTCACGGCCCTCGGACACCAAATATCGATTGCCAACTCGCGCGGCCCCGCCTCGTTAGCTGCGGTGGCCGCAGAAACCGGCGCGACCGCTGCGACGGTGGAGCAGGCTGCACGCGCGCAGGACTTGGTCATCATCGCAGTTCCGGAAAAAGCGGTAACACAATTGCCGCGCGACATCTTGGCCGCATCATCGGCTGTCGTTGTTGACACGGGGAACTACTACCCGTCGCGCGACGGTCGCATCGCCGAGATTATTGATGGCGGTTTGACCGACAGCGAGTGGGTGGCGAGAGTGCTCGGTCGCCCTGTGGTCAAGGCCTTTAACAACATCGTCGCTAACAGTCTTGCCACGCTCGGCGTTCCGGCTGGCACACCGGGGCGCATCTGCCTCTCCGTTGCCGGAGACGAACCGCGCGCCAAAGCGCTGGTGCTGGGCTTGATTGACGTGCTTGGATTCGACGGCATCGACGCCGGTTCGCTCGCCGACTCCTGGCGGCAACATCCCGGCACGCCGGCCTACTGCCGGGACTTGAATGCGGACGGGCTGAAGACCGAGCTGGCGCAGGTTGACGCCGTGAAAATCGCTGACTACCGCGCCCAAGCGGATGAGGTTGCGCGTCCCTACTTCCTCTAGCACATCAAGCCAAAACTTAATTCCGCAAGAATTACCCCTCGGCGCTTTTGGCGCACGAAAACGGCTGCCGGCCGACGCAGGGCGAATAAACCCCGTTCGGTGTATACTACCGGGCATGTTGAGGTTAACGCATCGATATCGCGTAGCGCTGCTTTCGGCAGCCTTGAGCGTTGCCGCCGGGGCGGACGAGGCCTTCGAGGCCGAAATTCTGCCGCTGGTCAAAATGTACTGCGCGGAGTGCCACAACAACGACACCGCGCGCGGCGATCTTAATCTTGCCCGGTTCGAAACCTTCGACATGGTCATAGACTCGCTGGCACTGTGGCAGCGGGCGGTGCTTCGCATCGAAAACAAGGAAATGCCCCCGCGCAAAAATCCCGTGCAACCCACGGATGAGGAACGGAAGAAGCTCATCGAATGGGTCCGCGCGCAGAAGGACGAAAACGTCGACTGCAACCGTCTCGCGAACGAAGAATCAACGAGTTGGTACCCCGGCTATGTCATGAGCCGGCGGCTGAACCGCTACGAATACGAGAATTCCCTGCGCGACCTGCTCGGCATCACGCTCGACGTGGCAGAAATGTTCCCCTCCGACGGCGCGGGCGGGGAAGGGTTCGACAACAACGGCAGCGCGCTGTTCCTGTCCTCGATACAAATCGAAAAATATCTCGAAGCGGCGGACCTTGCGGTCGAAACCGCTCTGCCGGATAAACCACGGCTACGCCGCGCAAGCACTGATGCGCCCCAATACGCTCTGGCTTCAGAGAACGGGAATGACGCGCAACGTAGCGCGCTTATTCCATTTGTTCCGGGGCGCGGAACGAAGGCGCGGGATGCCGCGCGGCAGGTGTTAACGGGATTTATCGAACGCGCATGGCGCAGACCGGTCACTGCCAGCGAAGTCGAGCATCTGTTGCAGGCGTTTGATCGCGGGGATGAACGTGGCGACAGTTACGAAGACTCGGTCAAACTCGCCTTTAAGGCTGCATTGATATCCCCGTATTTCCTGTTCCTTGCCGAGCCCGAACCCGCGGAAATGGGTAATTATGCCCTCGGCGATTTCCCGCTGGCATCGCGGATGTCCTACTTCATTTGGTCGTCGATGCCGGACGATGAGCTGTCTGCGTTGGCTCGCGAAGGGAAGCTGCAAGACCTGCAGGTGTTGCAGCAACAGGTCAAACGAATGCTGCGCGACCCGAAGTCCCGCGCCCTGGGCGATCAATTCGCCACGCAATGGCTGGGCATCACCCAGCTTGGCGTTACCACGAAACCCGATGCGGGGCGGTTCCCCGAGTTCAACGATACTCTCGCGGAATCCATGCGGGGCGAAGCGGCGGCGTTTTTCCACTACCTCGTGAGTGAAGACCGCAGTCTGATCGAGCTGCTCGATGCGCGCTACACCTTTGCGAATGAACAGTTGGCGAGCATATATGGAATCGACGGGGTCACAGGACCGGAACTCCGGCGGGTAGACTTGGCGGACGCCAACCGGGGCGGGGTGCTGGGCATGGCCGCGGTGCTGACTTCTACTTCTCAGCCGCTGCGGACAAGCCCGGTGCTACGCGGCAAGTGGGTGCTGGAACAGCTTTTAGGCGACCGCGTCCCGCCGCCGCCGCCCGAGGCCGGCGTGTTGCCCGAAGACGATGTGCAGCCGGATGGCCTCACCCTGCGCGCCCGGCTTGAGGAGCACCGCAAGAACCCGGATTGCGCCTCGTGCCACCAGAAGATGGACCCGCTGGGTTTCGGGTTGGAAAACTTCGATCCCGTGGGCCGCTGGCGCGACGAGCAGGCTGGACAACCTATTGATTCCAAAGGAGTTCTGCCGTCTGGGGAAGAGTTCACCGGGCCACAGGCCTTGAAGGCCATCCTGCTTAAACAGAAAGACGCCTTCGCCCGGCACCTGTCGCGAAAAATGGTGGGCTATGCGTTGGGCCGGTCGTTGACGCGATACGACGACTGTGTCATCGACAATTGCGTGACTTCGCTCACCGCTGCCGAGTACCGCCCATCCGCGCTAGTGACTGAGATTGTATTGAGTTACCCTTTCCGCCACCGGTACAGTGGTGGTGAGGATATAGGAACTGGTGAATCATGAAATCATGGGCACATAAGGCAATCGGCATTGTCGCCGTCTTGGTGGGATGCGCGTGGGTTTGGGGTACGTTCATCGAACCGATTTCCCGGACAACATTGGATCCATTCGATATAATATTCTCCCTGACAATGCTTCCTGTTCTCTCGGTGCCGGGCGCTTTCGCAGTGTTCTACGGCGTGAAAGTATTCAGAACTCCAGATCGGAAAAATCTAAGCCGTTCAGTAGGCGTGCTATTGTTTTTTGTAGTGATTTATCTGGCAACCACTGCGTCAGAGTTGGCGGATGAGAAATACGGCAACTCGAGGTATGGTCTAACCCTCTTTCTTGCTTCACTGGCAATGATGCCTGTTTATGTCTTGTTGTCTGGCATGCTTATGCGATGGGCAGGCGTGGCCGCTACAAGTCTAAGCGACTTTTTCAGTAAGCCGTTCGCCGTCTTACTTTCGGTAGGTCTTCAGTCCGCAATAATCGGCGTCACCGGTATATTTTTTCCGGAGCGCGACGCAGAGAATTTGCTAACTAGCATCGTCGTTTTTGGACCAGTGCTGGTCGCCATTGTTTTTTATAAGCTATTCATTCGCCTGGTCGGCCTCGACAACGTTCGACCGCAAAATGGGGAACTCACGCACGCATGAGCAGTAAAAACTGGCAGATTTCAAGACGGAATGACTGAATCATGAAATTATGGGCACATAAGGGAATTGGGGCGCTGGCGATTCTTGCGGGTTGCGTCTGGGCTCTCTCCGAAGGCTTTCCGGGAGGCAGTACGAGCTTTGACTGGACCTTTTTTATAATCAGCTTAACCCCAGGTTTTTTCGCGATATTTTACGGCATGAAAGTATTCAAGACGCCCAATAACGCGAACATAACTCGGTCAGTAGGTGTCTTGCTTTTTTTTGTGATGGTGCTTTTGCTGCGGGGGCTTGTGGAGTGGGTGGGCGAATCTTATAGAAGTGATGCTTACAATTCTGCGCTGGTTTTGATTGTCTTTGCGCTGATGCCTGCGTATGTATGGATTTCTTCGGCCGTAATGCGCTGGAACGGAATAAATTCGACGAGTTGGAGCGACTACTTCAGCAGACCGTTCGCTCTGCTGCTTTCATTATGCGTTTGGACGGCATTAATAGAATTGACCGATATATTTTTCGCCATGGCGGAGTTGGACTTGCGGAAAATACTATTAGTTTCGATTCTCACTTTTGGGCCACTGCTGGTCTCCATTGTTTTTTACAAACTATTCATCAAGTTTCTCGGCCTCGACAACGTTCGGCCGCAATCCACAGAAATTAGGCACGCATGAGCAATAGAAGTTGGCAGATTTCGCGGCGGACCATGTTGCGCGGCGTGGGCGCGGCCCTGGCGCTTCCGCTATTGGATGCGATGATGCCCGCGACCGTGCGCGCGGCGACGAAGGCGCGCAAGGCGCCAGTTCGCATGGCCTGCATCTATTTTCCAAACGGCGTTTGGACGGATTCCTGGATTCCTAAGGGTGTTGGGTCGGAATTTGAACTGCCGTTTGCGCTGGAGCCATTGGCCGAGTTTAAAGATTCCCTTAATATTCTCTCCGGGCTGGACAAGGCGCAGAGCAAAGAGGGCGATGGGCATTACGCCAAGACGGCGAATTTCCTGACCGGCCTTAAGGTAAACAAGACCACCGGCAAGGACATCAGTGTCGGCGGCATTTCTATGGACCAACTCGCCGCGAACCATGTCGGGCAGAATACGCCGTTGCCGTCGCTGGAACTGGGAATTGATCCCGTTATCTCCGGAATCGACAGCAATGTCGGGTTCACGCGTCTCTACGGATCGTACATTTCCTGGCGGTCGGCGAACGTGCCGGTCGCTAAAGAGATCAATCCGCGGTTTGTATACGAACGCCTGTTCGGCGCGCGCGAGAATGGTGGCCGGGCGGAGAAGCGTCAGGCGAAGGATTTTCAAAGTCTGCTGGACCTTGCGCTGGAAGACGCCAACCGGCTTCGCGGGCAATTGGGCCGGGACGATCAGGTGAAGTTGGATGAATATCTCGAATCTGTTCGCGCAGTCGAAACGCGCATCGAGTATGGGCTGAGCAAACAGGCCAGCCGGTGGACGCCTGATCCGGAACCGGTCATTCCCGATGCGCCGGGCGAAAAACCGCCGTCGGACTTCCGCGAGCATGTGAAGCTCATGCTGGATTTGATGGTGCTCGCCTTTCAAACCGACTCGACGCGGGTGCAGTCGTTCATGTTCGCAAACGACGTGTCGGGACGGAACTTTTCGTTTATTCCTGGCGTGTCGGGCGGGCACCACGACATGTCGCACCATGAAAACAAAGAAGAGAAGATCGCGCAGTACCGCGAAATTAACAAATGGCATACGGCCCAGCTTGCGTATCTGTTGGGCAAGATGCGCGCGGTGCCGGAGGGCGAAAGCAATCTGCTCGACAACAGCATGGTGCTCTTCGGATCGAGCATCTCCGACGGCAACCGCCACGACCCGAACAACCTGCCCATCGTTGTCGCGGGTGGCGCGGGTGGTTCGCTCAAGACTGGTCAGCACGTGGCCAACCCGAAAGGGACGCCCTTGTGTAACCTCTACGTCTCGATGTTGAACGCGATGGGGGTGCCGACTGAAACCTTCGGCGACAGCACGGGGCCGGTGAACGATATCGTCGTAGTCTAGCGTCTGGATGGGAAAGCGTCCTTTTCCTCCGCGCAATTGGAAGTTCGCGGCGTCTTTCGTGTATCACTTACCTCCCCACATTTCCGGCTGCAACGAAAGGCGCACAGACTCTTCATGACGCTTTGGCAAGTGAACTGGTACGCGATTTTTGCTTATGCGCTGGGCGTTTCATTTCTCGTGTCCGTGTTGCTTACGCAGCTCATTCGCTCGCTGGCCATTCGCTGGAACATCTTCGATCATCCTGGTGAGCGGAAGATGCAATCCGAGCCGGTGCCGCTGTTGGGCGGTGTCGCGATAGCACTGACCTTCTACCTCATCATACTTGCGAACCTCGCGCTGCTTCTGCCGGCGCAACAGCTTAATTGGGAATGGCTGCAGGCCAACGTTTTGTCGTTTCTAGGAACGCAACAGGCCGCAATGTGGAAACTGGCGGGCGTGTTTCTCGGCAGCCTGGTGATCGTGATCGTGGGGGTGGTAGACGACCTCTATGCGTTGCGCCCCGAGAAAAAACTGATAGGCCAAATTCTGGCCGCGCTGATTCCGGTATTGTGCGGCATCCGGTTCGACTTTCTGAATCCCGTGGTGGGCATGCACCCAATCGTGTCGGGCGCGCTGACCGTGGTGTGGATCATCGCGATGACC
>JAWXCN010000202.1:0-21585 GCA_034408725.1 Candidatus Hydrogenedentota bacterium | reverse complement strand
GCCAAAGCCCTCATCGCCACACCCAACACCCACTCCGCCGTCACCCGTGTCATGCACCGGTGGTCCGTCGTACACACCGGTTTCTGGCAAGGCCCGCAATCGACATCGACCCGCAGCACCTCGCCCTTTTCATAGGGCCCGCACGAATACTTCGGCGAGGTTGGCCCCATGATGCACACCACCGGCACGCCAAAAGCCACCGCCACGTGCCGCGTGCCGGAATCATTGCAGACCAACAAATCGAGCTTGGAAATGGCCGCCTTGAGTTTCGCAATCGAAGGCGCGCCATCGTCGTACTGAACCAACGGATGCCTGGCGTGGCGTAACACGGCGTCCCGCGTTGCTTCCTCGCCCGGACCTGTAAACAATACGCAGCGCGCCCCGGCTTTTTCCGCCAAGCCGTCGGCCACCGCCGCAAACCGTTCCGCGGGCCAGAGCTTGCTCGGCCCGAACGCGGCGCCCGGCGCGATTCCCACGAGGGAGCTTGCTCCTTCGAGATGGGGCGAAACCCGCGCCAACGCATCCTGGCTCGCGTGAAGTTCAAGTCCGTTGCCATCGTCTGTACAATCGAGTGGCGCAAGCAAATCGAGATACTCGGCCGTCATGTAGACCGGCTCAATTACCCCATTCACCCGATGCGGTTCGACAGCATCCGTTAACAACCATGCCCTTCTACCGCGCGCATATCCGATTCGCCGCTGTGCCCCGGCGAGCCGTGCCAATATTGCGGCGCGCGCCGAATGTGGAAAAACGATTGCCGCATCGCGCGCATGCGGGCGCAATGCGCGTGCGGCCTCGATCATGGCAAAGAGACCCGGTTTTGCAGGAAGTTTGACGAAACGATGAAGGTAAGGAAGCCCATCCAGCAATTCACACGCGACACTGCGTCCGGCAACCGTCAATTCGGATTCGGGATACCGCCGCGCCAGCGCGCGCAACGCCGGCGTACACATTGCCACGTCGCCCACCCAGTTCGGGACCAGTGCCAGCAGGTGCTTCATGGGAAAATGCCGCCGCGAATGAAGGTGTGCGGCGACCGCCTAGGAATCGCGCTTCTCGCGCACGCGCTTACCGAGTTCCGCGAGAAATTCCTCCTCGCCAAGCGTCGTGTGCCACACCTTCCGCTGCTCGCGCAGATGGTCGCGCACAATCTGGCCGGCATCCAGCACGGCGTATACCATCGCCGCGAAAAAGAACACGAAGAGACAACTGAGGATAAGCGCGAACTGTTTCGGATCGTCGCGGTGGTTGGCGATCTGCGTGCCTAGCAGCAGCACGATAATCATCGCGAGCAACAGAAAGAAACTGACCGGGCGGCGCGCGTTCATGTCCTTCAAGACTTTCCGCAGGTGCATGCCCAGCGTCATCAACTGCTTCGGTTCATTCGGGTACGATTTTTCTATCGCCGGCTTGGTGAAAGCAGACCGCTCGGCCTCTGGATCGGTTTTTTCACGTCGTAGCGGCACCGGCGTTCTCAATTCATACCGCAGCCGTTGCGCATGCCACAACAAACCGTTGCGCCACACGACGACGGCGTTGATTCCATCCGGTTTGAAGCCTTCGGCGCGAACGCGCTCATGAGCTTCACCATCTGCGCGGACCCACAATCGGGGCAATCGGGGAGCGCGTCTGACCGCACCAATAGTTCGTGTTCCTGCTCGCAGGACTCACAAATATAGCCAAATAAGGGCATCGCGGAAAGGACCTCCCAAACCCGTGAATTCGGCGAAATAGCCGCACTCCTTAATCGTAGCACACGCGTCAAAAGCCCGCAAGGACAGGGTGATCGAAGATGTCGGGTTTTTCAGTTCTTTCAAACCACTATATCTAGTCGACGATTCAAAATTGCTTAAAAACCTACAATTTGCGCAGTATTTCACAATTGCCCCAACCTGTGGCGCAACTCCTCAATCAATCTACAGCTTATGGCAAAATCATCCAAGAAACAATTTGTTGACACCCCAAAGAAAGTTGTTGACAGCCCCTATATGTTGTGGTAAGATGCCTCCAGTGTCTGGAACCAATTTGGTGGGGATCTGGTCAACGATTTCATTGCACCGTGAAGTCAGTTCCGCAGCCCAGACCGTTAAGGATCCACACGCGCTACGTAGCGTCTGAGGCCAACGACCGCAGCCCAATGGTTTCAGGTTAGTACGCTATTACCGTGACCCTCTTGCGCCAAGAACACGGAAAAACGGTTTCCAGGCACTCCCCGCACTGAGCGGCGGGTTCCCAAGGCCCGCCGCTCCCTCCTTTTCAAAAAGTAGATTCGTCCGATCGCATTTCCCGTCAATCCTTGTCCGTGTCTGTCCGTGTTCGTCCGTGTGTCCGCGGCGCCCGATCCAGTATCCTTCTCACACGGAGATCTAAGATGTCCATTCACCACATCGCAGTCATCGGCGCGGGATTCATGGGCAGCGGCATCGCACAAGTCAGCGCGCAAGCCGGATTCCACGTAACCCTCATTGACCTCACTGAGGCCCGGCTCGAACGCGCGCGTAGCGCCATTGATTGGTCGCTCGAAAAACTGGAATCAAAAGGTCTACTCCAATCTTCGGCCGGCAATCTCGGCAAACGCATCAAAACCGGAACGGACTACAACGCCGCGCGTGAGGCGGACCTCGTTGTAGAAGCCGTGTACGAAGACCCATCCGTCAAACTCGAAACACTGCGCAAGCTCGACGGCATCTGCAGGCCAGATACGATTATCGGCTCGAACACGTCAACCATCCCCATCACCACGCTCGCGACCGCATCCGCGCACCCACAACGCGTCATCGGCATTCACTTCTTCGGTCCGGTGCCGCTCATGCGTCTCGTGGAAATCATACCCAACCCGGCGACCGCCGCTGCGGTCGTCGATGCCACTCTCGCATTCACGCGCGCACTCGGCAAGAGTCCCGTGCTCGTGAAAAAAGACGTTCCCGGGTTCATCATGAACCGCATCTTCGGCGCAATGACCTGCGAGGCCATTCGCCTCGCGGAAGAAGGCGTCGGTACGGTGGAGGATATCGATCAAGGAATGTGCGACGGGTTTAATCTACGCGTCGGCCCACTTTGCATCGCCGACCTCGCCGGACTCGATATCGCGCTGAATGCGTTCAAAGTAATGCACGACCTCGAACCGGAGCGGATGTCGGCCCCGCCCGCGCTGCTCGTGCAATTGGTGAAAGACGGCAAACTGGGCGCAAAGTCGGGCGAAGGATTCTATCACTGGGCCGACAACGGCCGTCGGCTTGGGCCGGCGTTGTGATCAGGCGAACCGCCGCAAACGACATCATGCCCCTTTTCCATCCCTCTCATGTATCCCATCCGTCCCATCATTCCCGTAACTCCCCAAAAACACCAGCGCAATCCACAACAAAAACGGAAGCGAAATAAATATCTGCGCAATCGCCGTTGGAACTTGCGGGTGCTGTTGAATCCCCTTCGCAAACGCGAAAAATACCACGACATGTGTTACGTGCGAAGCCGCAAGCACCGCCACCCCGAGCGCAACCGCCCATCCCCGGTCACGCCAACCTAGCCGGCGCGTCGCCAACACCAGCGCGACAAACGTCGCGATATTGGACACCACAAGCGCGATCGGCGTAGTCGGCATGCGTTCGCCGAGAACAAACCCCATCTTCGTTTTCGAGTTCAGCAACCCTTCCGCGTCCACCACCACCCGCTCGATCCCATGCCCGAAAATATTCAGGACCATCGACGCGCATTGCCCAATGAACCACGCGTATGCGGGAAGACACAGCCCCCAGATCACCAGGACGGCTGGCGCAATGATCGCGAGCCGGAGCGCAAACAATATTACGCGCCGGATGTTGTTTTGCCGGACCATACGGCCCCCGGACGCACAATCAGTTCAACCCAAAGCAGCCAAACGCCCACAACGATCAGAATATAAACGGCCTGCCAGACGTATTGGTGTGCGAATTCGAATACGTCCGTGTTCTCCGCATAAGCGCCGATAAACGCGAGGCATACCAGCCGCGCAATGTTGACCGCGTACAGAAGCGGCGCGCCAATCAGTACTCCAACCAGCCTTTGCCGCCACGTCGCGGGAAACGCGAGCAGCGCGGCGAGGTAGATCGACATCGACGGCAATGCGCCGCAATCCGGCACAAGGTGGAAGTTAAAGCGCCGCGGCGCATCCGCACTTTCTCGCGCGACAAACATCACCAACGGACCAAGCCTGTCCTGAACTTGCGTTGTCAGCGCGGCGACCCGTTCGCCCAGAAATGCGGCTTGTCCCGCTCGCGCGCGTTCGACTTCCGCTTCGAGTTGGTCAAGAGCTTCCTCGATCGGAACGCCGGAAGGACGCGATCCACTTTCCAAAGCTGCGACTATTCCTTCGGTGGTTGCAACGATTTCTTTCAGTCCTTTCACCATGACTTCGCTGGACTGTGGCGGTACGCCCCGTTTTGTCGAAGCGACGACCCGGTCCAGGCTGGCGCGAATGTGCGTGATGTGTTCTTCCGGCGACATGACGCTGGGGCGCGGCAGCGGTTCGGCCATGGCCAGGTAGCGTTGTTCATGGCGCAGGTCACGCGCCAACCTCGCCGCCCGATACTTCCACACTTCGTAGGAACTCGGCGGTACGCCACCTTCGAGCGCCGTTGCTGCTTCCTCATCACCGCTCCGCCACGCAACAGTTTCCGCGCGCAACGCGTCGCCCCGCGCGGCATAAGGATCAGGGTTCTCGACCGAACAAGAGTGACCGGATACGCCCAGCACAAATGACGTCTGCCGCGCGACCTGGAACAGATACCAGTTCATCGGCCCTGTGTTCACCGCGTACCGGCCGAAAGTCAGGAACACCGCAGTCAGAACCAGAAACAGGATTACGAAACGCACCGCGCCCGCGCGCGATATCGGACGCGGCGGCACGCCCCTCTGCTCGCCACTCGTTCCCGAATTTCCATTCGAGAACGCAGCGGGCTCGGTCTCACCCCTCGTTCCCAAATTTCCATTTGGGAATGTCGCCGGCTCTGTTGGTGGTGGATCATCCTGCATGGCGAAGTGTTTACGCTGGCGCGGCGATGCGTCGCGTTAGGGCGTCTCGACCCACGCACCCGGCTGGCAATGATCGCCCAGCGAGACGCCGAGGGGTGATGCCTTGACGCGCGCAAACTCTTCGCCATCGGGTGGAAGCTGAATGATCGTGTTTGCCGGCGCCCGGGCGATGCGCCGCGCGGCAAACAGCCGTTCGACGCGTGTGTGCGTTAGTCCTTGGTCTTTGCGCAATCTGGCCATCGCGCCATAGAAATCTTTTCGGTTTCCGTTTTCCGCCGCCATGATCTGTTGCAACTGGTTTTTCTCGCCGGGATTCTCGAGACGATCATCGTTGCGGATGGTCAGGTAGCCGCGATTGTCTTCGCCCAGCACGCCACCGGCTTTTAGCGCGGCGATTTCCGCGGCGCGCGCGCGCATCTCGTCCGCGGCGTCGGTCAGTTTCCTGGCCTCTTCCACGTTTTCGGGTGCAGATGCGCCTTCTGATAACGATGACGGAAGCGCTGCTCCGCCACCCGCGATGTAATCCAGCGCGCCGTCAACCTCCTGCAAGAGGACCACGGGATCGACGGGCGGCGCCTGTTGCTCGTTGAGAGAACCCGTCGTGCCGCAACTCACGGCCAAGGCCAGGATCATGCAGGTCCAAAACGTGCGCATTCGCGCCCTCCGCGTGGTGTGCTCGAAGACATCAGTTTGCAGCGGCATCCTCGACAACTTCAACCTGGATGCGCCCAATGATCGGAATCAATTGCGCCTGCTGAAACAGGTCCCCTTCACCGAGTTTGATGTGTGTTACATCCGCCAGAGGCTGGTTCCAGGTCGGATCAACGTCAATCCATTTTCCCACCCAAACCTTGGCCCATTGATGAAAGTAAAACCCAGGCCGGTCACCTTCCATGTAGATCAGCCCAGCCACCTCACGCGCTGGCAGGCCCGCCGCGCGCGCAAGCGCGATAAACAATACGCTGTGTTCGGTGCAATCCCCCTCGAGACTGTTCATCACCTCGAGCGCATTCGTCAGGCGCGCCGAAAACGTCGTTTGCACATTCTCGTATACCCATGACGAAAGTTTTTCAGTTATTTTCATGGTGTCCGTCTCGTCGCCGATGATTTGCTTTGCCTTTGCCGCAATCTTCGGATCGTCGCTCTGGACAAACCGCGTGGGTTTCTGCCATTCCTCGACACTGGGTTCGACAATAGGCAGTTGAGCGGGCGTAAATCCATTCAGCGAAATCGCGCGGCCCGTAAACTCGAATGAATCGCCTTTTTGCGTGAAGAACTGCCGCTCGTCGTTGAACAGATGGGCCGAGGTCAACGGACCTTTCACGACAAGGCGCAACATATCGCGCGTGCGCGCCTGCTGGATCGGCGCGTTCACATACGCCGCGTTCGACACCAGCACGTCGTTCACATAGTTCACGTCCTGCGCCATTTCTTTGGACTCGAGCCGCATAGTGATCATGCTCGCAACGATGTCTTCAAGCAGCACGCCATGTTCCGTCACATAGGACACCGTATCAAGGCCCGTGAAATCGTCGTGCGTGGCGATCTTGAACACTTTCGTCGGCACCCCCTCGAGCGTCCGCGATTCTTCCGCGACGATTTCACAGCGCCCGCCGGTTTCCGCCGAAAGCAGTGGCTCGAAATAGGAGTACGTAATCTTGTCCCCAATTTTCGCGGTCGGGTTCGCGAGCATGGACTGTTTGAACGCGTCGCGCAGGTTTTCCTTGGGCGCGGGTATCGATTCTTCCTTGCGCGTACCGCCGATGGTCGAAACCATCTTCAACTGATCGCCCTCGATCGCCCCTTCAAACCGCGACTTGCCGGTAATATCCTTGATTTCCTGCACGAACCGGAGCAGCGCACCGTCGGCGGCATAAGTCCGTTTAGAATAGGTTTGGAGGTCCTGGCGCACTGCCTGCATCATCAGTTTGAAACGCGCGTCTTCCTCGACCGTGATGGTGCCGTCTGCCTCGACAGCGACCGCGCTCATCAAATAGCCGGACTTCTGGCCGTTCAAATACAGGCCGTACCAGTCTTCGCCGGTCAACGTGGACATGTCGATCGGCTGCGCGAGGGCCAGCCGGGGTAGCAGCAGAAAAGCCGCCGCTATCATCACTCTGTTCACTGTGTTTGACTCCTTGCCCGGCGCGCGAAATACCCGCATGTTGGCGCCCACAAACTGCAACGCCAAACGTATTGCGCCGGACACTGTTATGCCGTCGAGTAAACGCGCGCTGTCGCCACGAACGAGTTCGACGCTAAACGAAAAAAACAGGTAATGAAGAATACCACATCGGCGGATATCGGGCGATCACATGCCCTCCGCTCAAAAAGGAGAGCGAATCGGCCCCGTTGCGCGACCAGCCGGCAGGCTAGAAATCTTCTCTGGACCTCGGCGCATCGGCTTCTTCCTAAAACTTGGCGTTTGGACAGGGGACTATTGGGACTGCGGTGGCGGAGCGAAACGAACAGTTAGGCCATGCGCCTGCGCCGGGGTGCTCCGGCTCACTTTCGGGGCGCATCGAGTAGCCTTACTTTCCCTTAAAGTCCGCGGGCCGTTTTTCGAGAAAAGACATTGCGGCTTCCGTAACATCATCCGTCGTGATGAGCTGGCTCTGCGCCCAACGTTCAATCGCCATTTGCGAATGCTTGTCCAGCCCATCGCCCTGGTCTACGATGCGTTTCGCCATGCCAACGGCGAGCGGCGCATTTTGCGCGATTTGCTCCGCCAAAGTCGCGGCCTCCGCGAACGCGTCTTCATTCGGCGCGATGCGGTTCACCAGCCCCCAGGCAAGCGCCTCGTCCGCGTCTATGGACCGCGCCGACATCAGCATGTCCTTCGCGCGCGATGGACCTATTGTGCGGCTTAGCCGCGTCGTCCCGCCGACGTCCGCCACCAGCCCCATCCTGGATTCGGGTATGCTGAACAAACAGTCCGGCGTGCAAACCCGCAGATCAAAAGATAGCGCAATTTCCAACCCCAACCCGATCACCTGGCCGTGCAGCGCCCCGATCACGGGGACCTCCGTCGATTCGATTAGATGCAGCGCGTGTTGAAGCCGGTCTGCCCCGCGCCGGAGCCACCGCGCGACATTGCCCTCTCCCGCCGCGCTGCGCATTTCCATCAATGAGCCGATGTCCACCCCCGCCGAAAAAATCGAACCCTCCGCCTCGACGATTACCGCCCGCAAGTCGGGATGCTGGTCCACCTCGGCCACGGCGTCGCCGAGCGCGATCAGCATATCGAATGTAATCGCGTTGCGCTTTTCGGGCCGTGCCAATTGGACGACCCAGTACTGTTGGTGTACGCGGGTTTTGATGTGGGAGCTAGACATGCTAAAATCCTCCGAGTTTAATGTTTTTGTTAATTCCGCAAATCCCGCAGTTCGTTTTCTAACTATAGGCCCATGACTATGTTACGCCAGTTGAAAAATATGTAGAAATTATTGACATTATCTGCTAAAATCGCCGCGTGTGCAACCACAACTGCACGCATGCGTTAGCACCATGCGCACCAAGGAGATTCGCGCACATGGAACCAATGACCATTATAGGTCTCGTTGTCGGAATCGGAGCCATTATCGGCGGCGCCCTCATGGAAGGCGCGCATATCAGCTCGCTGTTCGCGCCCTCGGCGCTCATGCTGATCGCCGGCGGGACTTTTGGCTCGACGGTCACTTGCTACACCTTGCATCAGGTATTGGATTGCGCGAAAAAAACCGGGCTGCTGATTCGCAAACCCGGCATCGAACCGCGCGAGATCACAGACATGTTCGTGCAGCTTGCAACCATCGCGAGGAAGGAAGGCATACTCGCACTTGAGAACCAAAAGCTCAAGGTGGATCACCCCTTCCTGCGCCGCGGCCTGCGACTGGTCATCGACGGTACCAACCCCGAGTTGGTGAAGCAAATCATGATGACAGAAATCTATGTCGAAGAGGAGGGCATCAAGACCTCATCCGACGTATACAAAACCGCCGGTGGTTTCTCGCCCACCATGGGAATTATCGGAACGGTCATCGGCCTCATCCACGTATTGGGCAACCTCTCTAACCCGGACTCGCTCGGGCCGTCCATCGCCATGGCGTTCATCGCGACCCTCTACGGTGTCGCCTTTGCAAACCTCGTCTTCCTTCCGATATCGAAAAAATTCGCCACCATTGCCAAGGAAGAGGCCATGAGCAGAACGATGATCGTAGAAGGCGTGCTCTCCCTTTACGGCGGCGACAGCCCGCACATCGTCAAACAGAAGCTGATGTCGTTCATGTCCGAGAAATCGAAGACCACGGCCAAAGCCGCCTAACATACCCGCGCGAAGGACCCCCTGCATGGAACTGAAGAAGGCGCACGAGGAGCACGAGAACGACGAGCGCTGGCTGATCACATACGCCGATCTAATCACGCTGCTCATGGTGTTCTTCCTCGTCATGTATTCGATGTCCCGCACCGACGCGGAAAAATTCAAGCAGCTCGCCTCTGGCCTGTCCCAGGTATTCGGAAAACCCGCGGTCAGCGCGGTCGGCGTTGGCGGACAACCCATCGCCGGGAATTCGATAATGCCTAATAAGTCTGAAGGCGACGCGCGTAAAGGCACGCGCCACCAGAAGGCGGATGGCGACCTGCGAAAACGCCGCATACAGGCGCTCAAGTCTGACCTCGATTCGTTAATGGCGCAGCGCGGCATTTCGCAATCGGTTACTACGAAAGTCGATCCGCGCGGACCAAAACTTGTAATGGAGCTCGCCGACAACCTGCTTTTTGAACCCGGCAGCGCCGACCTCACGCCAGCCGCGATCGAACTCCTGAGGCCTGTTGGCGAAGTGCTCGGCGCGCGGCAATACAACATCCACGTCGAAGGACATACGGACGACGTACCCGTCAGCAGCGGACGCTTCCGCAACAACTTCGAGTTGTCCGCCGCGCGCGCCGTGAATGTCATCATGATGCTCATCACGGATGGCGCGCTGCCGCCGCAATTGTTCTCCGCGAGCGGATACGGCGAGTACCGGCCCGTCGCGTCAAACGATTCCGCCGAAGGCCGCGCAAAAAACCGTCGCGTCGACTTCGTGATTTACGATGAAAATGCACTCGATGCCATGATCGGTTCATCGGATTCCCCGGCGACGGACGAACCGCTCGATCAAGCACCCGAGTCGGCGGCCCCGGTAAGCACACCAGACGCGCCGGCTGAAACGCTGGCGCCTTCGCATACCGAAGCCCTCGTTACCAATGCTCCCGTCGCGTCCGAACCCGCGCTCGCGCCGGACGCCGCATCCATCGCCGCGACATCGACGCATGCCCCGCCGCAAGACGCGAATCCAAGCCTGAACGCAACAACGGAATCCGCCCACAGCCTCAGCAGCATCATTGCGCTGCCGCAACATAAAGCATCCGCTCCGTAGCGCTGAATTCCGCTTCAGCGAAGGAGGAAGGAGCAAGTCCTCCATAGGCTAGGTAGGAGGAAAGAGCGCGTCGGCGAAAGAGCCGTATTCTTTGTTAGATGGGCCCGGTGTGTTGCATCCCGGTGGCGTGTAGCCTAGTGTCCTGAGTTTGAGATTCGTTCAATACTAAGTTTGGAAATCAGACTTTACATCCCCCTAAATCCCCCTTCAAAGGGGGACTTTGAAGATTAGATTATGAAACGCGCTTCAAAGGGGGACATCGAAGATTGGATTATGAAACGCGCTTCAAAGGGGGACATTGAAGATTGGATTATGCGTGTGATTTTTGCCAAGGATTTGGGCTTCATGACACTGGTTTTCAAATAGGGTTGTGGGCGCGTATACTCTGGTCATGCAGGGCGACGGAGGAGAATCCCTCCGCCGAAAATTCAACTGGGAAGAGGACACGAGATCATGAAATGGCTAACTCAGAAAAATTGGGTCATGTGGGCTATGGTCGTCATCGTCGCCATCACGCTGTTCGGGCCGAGCGCGGTTGCCTATGCGGCCACACCGGCAGCCCCAAGCGCCGCTTTCCGCGAGTTGCTCCAAAGTGTATACGTCAATTGCGCGAGCCAAATGCATCAATTCTGACGCGCGCGGCGGCAGTGCTGCCGCTGAAGGATTGATATCGCTTATGGGCCGCACAATCCCGAGCCGAGGCTAGGGGCTGCGCGGCCCATGGCCGTTGTGGCCGGTCTCTCGACCGCGCCACTCGCGCCGACCCGGCAGGGTCTCAATTTGCGCTAAATTCCGATTACGGCGCCCGTAACAACGATTACTACCGGTAGGAACGGCGTGTGCTTTTCCGACAGCCCGGGGACCACGATTAGCTATGCTTCAAATACGCCACCTTGATCTTTTCGAGGTATTCAGCCTGGTCACCAGCCCAGTGTTCATCCGAAAAAATCTCTACTTCAATTGGCCCGTCGAACCCGGCGTCCTCGATCCATTTGCGGATTTGCGGGACGTTGATACAGCCTTCGCCCATCAGGCCGCGGTCGTTTAACAGGTCACGCGTCGGGTCGCGCCAGTCGCAGACGTGAAACGAAAAAATGCTCTTGCCCGCGCGCTGAATTTCATTCTGTAAATACGGGTCCCACCACACGTGGTACACGTCCACCGTAATTCCCACCCACGGACTCTGCAACGCCGCGAGCATGTTGTTCGCCTGCTCCATGGTGTTCACCGCGGACCGCGTGTCGGCGTACATGGGGTGGAGCGGTTCAATTGCGAGCTTGACCTGCGCCTGCGCCGCGTGATCGACGATGGACGAAATTCCATGCAGAATCTGGTTACGCGCTTCCGCGAGCGGCATGTGCGGCACCGCGCCGCACACCAGCACGACCAGCGGCGCGCCGATCGCTCTCGCTTCGTCGATCGCGCGCTTGTTGTCATCGATTGCGAATTGCCGTTTGGCAATCGTTACACCGGGAAAGAATCCGCCCCGGCACAGGCTCACCACGCGCAATTCCGAATCGCGCAGCATTTTCGCTGCTTCATCGAGGCCAACGCCCTCGAGATGCTGCCGCCACACGGTGATTCCCGGCACGCCGGCACGCACGTATCCATCGATAGCCTCACGTAACGGCCACGGCTTGGTCGTCATGGTGTGGATGCAAAGGCGGTGAAGAGTGAGCATGTTTTCTTACGTTGTCTCGTTCATTGCCAGCGGAAATAATTTTGGGGGCTGCGGCTTTCGCCGCAACCCCCTGCCAGATCCGTCGTCGCCTCCTACGCGATTTCGGCCGGATTCACCATTCAAGACTCGCCGCCGTCTGGTACTCCGTCACGCGCGTCTCGAAGAAATTCTTTTCCTTGCTCAGATCGATTGTCTCGCTCATCCACGGAAACGGATTCCGCGATCCATAGATCGCCCGGAGCCCGATCCGTTCAAGGCGCCGATCCGCCACGTGTTGAACATACTCGCGGAACAGGTTCGCATTCAAGCCCAAAATTCCTTTCGGCAGACAATCTTCGGCGTACTTGATCTCGTACTGCACCGCTTCGCGGATCATGTCGTAGATTTCTTCCTGCAACTGCGGCGTCCACACGCCCGCGTTTTCTTCCTTCACGCCATTGATAAGATCGATACCAAAATTCAGGTGCGTCGTTTCATCGCGCAGGATGTATTGGAACTGTTCGCCAATGCCCGTCATGCGATTTTGCCGGTGGAAAGAAAGGATCATCACGAAGCCGCTGTAGAAAAAAATGCCTTCCATCACGACGTAAAACCCGATGAGGTTTTTCAGAAACTGCTGGATGCCTTCGGTGGTCTCGGTCGAGAAACCGTCGCGCAGCACGTCGGCGGTGAGCCGCATGACGAATTGGTCCTTGCCCTCGATCGAGTCCACTTCGTGGTACATGTTGAAAATTTCGCGTTCATCCAGCCCGAGCGATTCCACGATGTAGTGGAACGTGTGCGTGTGCACGGCTTCCTCGAACGCCTGCCGCAACAGATACTGGCGCGCTTCCGGGTTCGTGATGTGCTTGAAGATCGCCAACACAATGTTGTTGCCAACGAGGCTCTCGCCCGTGCTGAAGAACCCGAGGTTCCGCATGATCACCTGGCGCTCCGCGTCGCTCAGCGCATCGGATTTCCATAGCTCGATATCGCGTTGCATCGGCACTTCGCTGGGCTGCCAGTTGTTATTACAGCCATTCAGATAGTGCTCCCACGCCCAGTGGTACTTCAACGGCATGAGCTGGTTCACGTCCACCTGTTTGCAGTTCAACAGGCTTTTATCTTCGGCATTGATCCGCTTCTTCAAATCGTAGGACTGTGGCGCCATCCCCGTGGCGGTACAACAAGCTGACATCGTCTGATTCCCCTTCCCCGTCAATTCCCGCTATCAATCACATAACTTATATCGGCCTGATCACGCCAGGCCTTAAACGCGAATTTATTCCTCGACAACCTCGATGGAATAGCTGTTCACATCTCCGGTAATCGTTAAATTAAATATCTGGCCCCCTTCAAAGAGTTTGTTCAAAGGTACGAATTGTTCGGACGCTTGTACCCCGCCCAAACCTACCCCGAAGCCGTCTCCATCGCCGACGCGAGACAGCGCAACCACGACCTCGTCAGCTTCGCCGGGCCCGACAGCGGCGGAAAGCAGGTCGTCGGTGACGTGCTGGCTCAGCTCAGTGAGCCCGCCAAATATGATTATATAAAGCGCTGTAATTGTAACCCCAACTGAATCGTTCTGAATTTTAATGGTTACCGAACGGCGCGGCGCCGGGCACGACAACATCATGCATGCCAACAGGGCAATGCTGCAATGCAGCATTCGTTTTTTTTGATCATAGGGCTGTAATGCCATCCCCGTGGCCGCGCAACATGCTGACATCGTCCTTCTCCTTCGCACTATGGAACGTTGATGCTTCGTGCAATATACCGCGGCGCATTAAGCGCTTTCGTCCGTTTTGACTGTCTTATTGGCGTTTTCACCTACACCTTCGATTCTCATACGTTGGATGTTTGCCAGGCACAGCGCTACTCCACTTCAACTTCGTAGTCGGCATACGTGACGCCCATGAAGTTTCCACCATAGATCACTGTCAGATAAATGGTCATTCCCGGTTCAAACGGTTGGCCCAGTGCAAAACTAAACATCGCACCCTGCCCATACGTCACACGCAGTCCGTTGCCATTTCCCGCGTCGGACACATTAAGCGTAACGGACTCAGTTTCGCCGGGTGCCAGGGGGGCGGAGAGCAAATTGAAGCTTGTGTTTATACCACCGGGTCCTGCCGTCCCAATAGTCAAACTTGTTATTGGTAACGTGTACTCATTCGTGACTACAATCGTGAATGATTCGCGCGGAGGGCAAGCGCAGAACGTGCATACAAGCAGTGCGATGCACAGCTTTGATGCGTGCAGTTTCATGTCGGCTCCTTTAGAGTTTGTTGTCGTCGATCCAACGAATGGCCATCCCCGTGGCTGAGCAATGCTGCAATTACATTGGAAACTACAGTGCCGGACGCGACGTCACGCAAAAGTCGCGAACCGGCGTTCTCCTATCCGAATCATTCGATCTCCCGAATCACGAAATCGAAAATTCCTTCCTTGACTTCCTCGGCGGTCACCTCAAATTCGTCCCCGGGATCAAATCCGCTGTCGATAGCGGCGGTCGCAATCCCTTCTTCTCCGTTCTCATTCTCTCGGTATTCCACCCCAATGCCGCCCGCTTCGCCGGCATTGGAGAAGTACACAACGATCCGCCGGCTTTCGCCGGACGTCACCGGGAAGAAAACGATGCTTTGCGTGATCTGATCCTCCAAATCCTCGCTGACAAGATAAACCCGCGTGATGTCAACGAGATCGGTCTCGTTGCTTACGATAATCGTGAATGACTGCGATAACGGACACCCTGAGAACAGCACCAGAATCGGCACGACCAGCAACGCCCCAAAGATCCGGTGCCGACGATGCTCTAATGAAAACTTCATTCCTCGTCTCCCTCCGCCTCGACTTCAACGCTCACACTCTGCGTAGGACTGCCTTCCACCGTCACAAAAACCGTCTTGCCCACGGCGAATCCGCCATCCACCACGCGCGTAACCCCCTAACCTCGTTTCTACGGACACGCGAAGCCCCTTTGCTTCAACCTATACAGGCCGTAATTCTAAGACCGGTTGCGGCTCCCCGCGAATTACCCCTACTCGATTGCCTCGACATCAACGCTGACGCTCTGCGTCGGGCTGCCTTCCACCGTTACAACGATGGTTTTTCCCGCGGCAAGTCCGCCGTCCACTTCCCGCGTAGTCGAAAAACTCAGTGGCTGTTGCGGGTTCACGCTCTCGACCCGCACCTTCACCGCGTCCGCGTCGCCGGCATCATCCATCATCACCAACACGCGGCGCGTGGAACCCGGCGACACCTCGACCGGCAACAGGTTGTCAGTGACATTGTCCCGTGATTCGAGATTCACAAGCCGGACCACCGTTACCGCGATGTTTTCGCCGTTGTTGTCAATGCGAATCGTAAAACTGACCAGCAAAGGGCAACCGGTCAAAAAGACCGGCATCGTCATAATGATCGCAAAAACAGTCTTTCTGAGAATCTTCATTCTTCGTCCGCTGCATCAAAGTCATCGAATGCTTTGTCCAGTTCCCGATCGAGCGAAAAATCGAATTGGGTTTCGTGGCTCCCTTCGATGGTGAGCGTAAACGTTACGCCGTCGACAAACCCCTCCGACAACACGGCGTTACTGCCCAGCGAATTACCATTCAGGTCTTCGAGGTTGAATCCGATGGCGTTCGCGTTTTCGCTATCAGCCAGCGACAACAGAACACTAAACTCGTCTTCATTGGCGGGATCTACGTCATCGTTGAGGAGGTTGTCCGACACAACCGTAATGTTCTGCCCCTGAAGCTGCGCGAGAAAAACGGACACGACGTAGATGTCACTGCTGTTGTTGACCACGCGAATCGTGAAGCGCTCGATTACGTTCGGGCACCCCATCTGCGTAACGGAAACTGCGACGAGCGCGCAAGTCGCGATGATTTTTCCAATGCGCTTCATCCTCTGGCCTCCTTTACTCGCGGCAACTGCTCATGCAACGTTGCCTCCTCGCCCGCACAGCTAGCCCTGTGCGCGGCGTTAAAAATCAAACACCAACATTTCTCCCGTGCCGGTTACCGTCACGGTAATCTCGCCGCCCGCGGCAAACGCGACCGGCACCGTCCCATCAATGATTTCAGAAATGCCGCTGCCTTCAATGCATCCAACGATGACCGCGTTCGCATTCACCGCTTCCGCATCGGCAATGTCTATGACAATTCTTCCCGACTCTCCTGGATCGATGACCTGATCGAGCAGGTCCACCGAATCGGAACCCATCGTTCCCGTGTCGTCCAGCAATAGCGAAATGACCCGCGCCGTGTCCGCGTCGTTGATGATGCGGACCGTAAACACGTTGCGCGGACAGCCGGTAAGCGATCCCGCAATCGCGAACGCGCACAACAGAATGAAAGCCCGCAGGTGCGTTTTCATCTCTGAACCTCCCTGCAACTTTGAATTCCCTTCATTACTGCTTTTCAAGCGTGAGGCCCGGAACATTGCCATCGCCCTCAAAAACTACGATGTCGTACTGCTCTCCGATTTGAAATTCTTCCATGAGCCCGGTACCCATTCCTTGCGAAAAATTGTTCACCGTATACGAGACTTCGACGCCTACACCGAAAACTCCAGCGACTTCGGATTCCGATAAACGAAACGTGCGCCTGCCACCCGGCTGCACGTCCGAAGCCAGCAGGTTACCGCCTACGTCGTCAGTGTCCTCGTCTCGAAGGACAAGTTCCGCAATGATCCAATGCTCGGAATCATTCATAAGATTGAGCGTAACGACGTCTCTTGCAGGAGGACACGAAGACAGACAACCGGCCATAATTCCGCACAATAGCGCGCGTCGCAGGAAACCCTGCTGTCGAAAACCGAAGCGCCGAAATCGCATCGAAATTTTCATTTTGACCAGCTGTTGGCGCCTGCGGGAAAATGCACTCATGGTTCCACCGTGAAATCGATCGTGAGAAATGACACGCCGTCCGCAAGCACGGCGTTGACAGTCATTCCGTCCATAAACTCTTCCACCAGATTCGATGAGAAAACACTTCCGCCGGGCAATTGTACCGTTATCCCCTTGGCGCCGGCCGCGTCGGAGGCTCTAAGAAAAATGTTTTTCTGGTCGCCTGGCCCAAGAGGTTCCGATAGCAGATTTTCTGTGATTTCCTCAAACATCTGGGGGCCATTGAGATTCCCAAGCACGACACGTTCTATTACTTCAATAGCCGAATTATTCTCCACATGTACTTTCAGCCGGAGGGCCGCCGGCGGGCATGAAGCGAGAAGAGAAACGAGTGCTGCAACGCACAAAGCCTGCAATACCTTTTTCATGCCGGTGTCCTTTGCCAGACCAGCTTATGGACGGCGTTCGGAAATCGAAACGGGACATGGCTTCATTCTGCGCTTCTATCGCCAAAACAACAATAACCCCGATGAGTCGGCGGGCACTCGTCTCGGCGTTGGAATCGGTCGACATTCTTGCGTGCTGATGCTAACGTTAACACCGCTATTGCCTTACTGACATGCCTCACAATCCGGATCGGTAATGCTACACGCTTTAGGAAACACCGCCGGTTCGGCAGCGTCTTTATCGTCGCGTTGCACCGTGATATTCGATGACGCGGATTTGTTCTTCATCCAGCGCGGTTGGATGCCACGCTTGTTGATATCCAGCGTAGACTTCTCGACTTGGGTTGCGCCGAGGCTGCGCAGGTAATACGTCGTCTTGAGGCCTTTCCGCCATGCAAACATATACATGTCGTTGAGCTTCTTCCCGCTCGGCGTCGCGAGATAGAGGTTGAGCGACTGGCCCATGTCGATCCACTTCTGCCGGCGGCTCGCGCATTCCACGAGCCATTCCGAATCCATCTCGAACGCCGTGACATATTTTAGCTTTATGTGTTCTGGAATACGCTCGATCTCCATCAGGCATCCGTCAAAATATTTCAGGTCTTCCACCATCTCTGTGTCCCACAACCCGAGGGCTTTGAGATCGGTGACGAGATAGGTATTCACCCAGGTGAATTCGCCGCTGAGGTTCGATTTCGCGAACAGGTGTTTGTACATCGGTTCGATGGATTGCGTTACGCCCGTTATGTTCGAGATCGTCGCCGTCGGCGCGATCGCCATGGTGTTGCTGTTGCGCATGCCGTTTTTCTTGAGCGACGCGCGCACGACAGACCAGTCCATCGTCGCGGACGTATCCATATCGCAATCGCCACCGCGTTCGTCCTTCAACAGGGACACCGTGTCAATCGGCAACAGACCCCGGCTCCATTTCGATCCTTCATAGGTCGGATACTGCCCGCGCTCGGCGGCCAGCTCCGTGGACGCGAGGATCGCGTAGTACGAAATCATCTCCATGCTGCGGTCCGCGAAATCCACTGCGGCCTGGCTCGCGTAGCTGATGTTCTGATTGTACAGCGCATCCTGAAAACCCATGATGCCAAGGCCGACAGGCCGGTGTTTGAGATTCGCGTTGCCCGCTTCCGGTGTCGGGTAGTAATTGATGTCGATCACGTTGTCGAGCATCCGCACCGCGGTCCGAACCGTGCCCGCGAGCAGTTCTTCGTCGAGTCCGTCCGCCGTCGTGTGAACGCCGAGATTTATCGAACCCAGGTTGCACACCGCCGTCTCGTCCTTCGAGGTGTTCAGGAGAATCTCGGTACACAGATTCGAGCAATGCACCACGCCCGCATGGTCCTGCGGCGAACGGATGTTCGATGGGTCCTTGAACGTGATCCACGGGTGGCCCGTTTCGAACAGCATCGACAACATCTTCCGCCACAACACAACGGCTTCAATCCGCTTGTGCTGCCTGATTTCGCCGCGCTCGGCCATCGCCTCGTATTCGGTGTAGCGTTTCTCGAACGCCGTGCCGTAGAGATGATGCAAATCTGGCGTCTCATGCGGGTTGAACAAGGTCCAATGACTTTCCGACGACACACGCTTCATGAACAAGTCGGGAATCCAGTTCGCCGTATGCATGTCGTGCGTGCGGCGCCGTTCATCCCCCGTGTTCTTGCGCAATTCGAGGAAGTCCTCGATGTCCATGTGCCACGTCTCGATGTACGCGCACATCGCGCCTTTGCGTTTGCCCCCCTGGTTCACAGCGACCGCCGTATCATTCGCGACTTTCAGGAAAGGAATGACCCCCTGACTTTGTCCATTCGTTCCCTTGATGTAGCCCCCAGTCGCGCGAACATTGGTCCAATCGTTCCCTAAACCACCGGCCCACTTTGACAAGCGTGCGTCGTCGGAAATCACCTTAAATATATGCTCGAGATCGTCTTCAATCGTCGAGAGATAGCACGAACTCAACTGCGGATGCAGCGTGCCCGCGTTAAACAGCGTCGGCGTGCTTGATGTGAACAGGAACCGCGAGAGCACTTCGTAGAACGCTATCGCCCGCTCTTCTTTTTGCGCGCCCTCGTTGATCGCGAGGCCCATCGCAACGCGCATCCAGAAATACTGCGGCGACTCGATCCGCCGGCCGCGGTTATGAATCAGGTAGCGGTCGTAAAGCGTCTGCAATCCCATATAGGTAAACTGCAAATCGCGTTCAAGGTCCAGCGCGTCCGCGATCCGCTCCAAATCATAATCGAGCAGTGCGGGGCTGAGCCGTTCAATCGCCACGCCCTCGGCGAGGTAATGCTTGAAATGCGAACGGTGGACCGCGTCCACCGAACCAACTTCGACGCCGCCGGGCAACACTTCGGAATGGATTACGTTCAACAGCAGCCGCGCCGCGACATAGGTATAGGCAGGGTCGCGTTCGACGCGCGCTTTTGCCGCAAAGATGCATGCCTTGGCGATCTCATGCGGGGAGATTCCGTCGTACAGCGTCTGGATCACTTCGTCGTTCATCTGTTCGACGGCGACCAGTTCTTCATAGCCCTGGGCGGCCTCGATCAGTTTACGGCGAATGCGATTGGGTTGGAGACGTTCACGGGACCCGTCTGCCGAGGTCACGTGGAGTTCGGCCTGCGGCAAACCGCCGAGCGTGGTGTCGCCGCGCAATGCGCGCGCTTTTTTACGGTCTTCACGGTAGACGATGTAGCGCCGCGCGACGGTGTAGTACCCCGCCTTCATCAGGTGCCGTTCGACGGCATCCTGAATGGATTCCACTTCGAGCTGTTCGCCGCCCGCGCCACGATTCATCACTTCATCTACTACGGCGTCGGATATCTCGCGCGCCCGAACGATGGTCACTTCATCCAGCGGGCCGTCGGGGCCAAGCGCGAGGTCGGCCTTGAAGGCCTTTTCTATTGCTCGAAGAATCCGTTCCCCATCAAACGACGCAGTGCGTCCGTCCCGCTTGGTCACAATCTGGGCTGGCTTCGCCTCAATCACTCCCAACACCCTCCTTCCGCTTCGCTCGCTTTTCCGCTAAAGCCGCCACCCAGTTCGTGTTAACGCCGATTCCCCTTGTTGCAAATGTGGCGCTGCCCTCCTTATCCAAAGAGACAAGGCTGGCGCACACGGTTCGTTCAACTGAACGTGAAAACCAGGATAACACTGCTTGCCCGGGCCCGCTCCCTCAGACCAGGCTGCCCCTGCGATCCTGCGTTGCTTCAACCAGTTTTCTGGCCTCTGCGGCGTGAAGTACACAATATACTGTGGTAGCGGTTGCTGTCAATACAAAACTTTGCGGTACGAGGTTTTCGAGATAACTACGGCTTTCCACTATAATTTACCCGTTATGTGACTGCCTTCCGTCAATTGTTAGCCCCACGTAAGGGTGCTATCAGGCGATCCACCGACCCCTGTTTCCATATCCAAGCCCATATCCCCTGCTGGACCTCATACCTTCCTGCCTTCCTGTCTCACTGTCTTCCCCCGCTCCCCACTCGCTACTCGCCAGCTTTTGTGATAAACTCGTGCCATCAAAGCCACGCACCCAAACCGCGTGGCTTGAACCATGTGTGCTCAAGGCGCTGCCCGGTCTCCGCTAGACCGGGCAGCGTCCTTCAATTACGCGGATTCGGAAAGTAACTGTAATGCCTGAGCTTTACTGCGGCATCGACTTCGGGACCACCAACTCGAGTGTGGCCGTGGCGGACCATTCCCGGGTGCGCGTGCTCGACCTGGATGCGGAGAACGACAGCCCGCGCTCGCTCCCTTCACTCCTGTATATGTCGCGCGAAGGTGAAACTCTCGTGGGACGGGCCGCCGCGAATGCGTTTATAGACCGCAACGTGGACCGGGAAGTGATTCTGAAGCAGGTGGACCTGGGCATCGAAATTGAAGGCTATGTGGCCTCCGAGCCGGACAAGTCCGAGGGCTATCGCCCGCGCGACGACCGCGACCAAAAACGCGAGGCGGTGCGCGCGCACGCCACCGTGGAGGTGAACTCGCCGGGCCGGCTATTCCAATCGATCAAGAGCAGTTTGCGCTACCGCGAATTTAAGGGTACGGAAGTTTTCGGCACCCTCTTTCAGATCGAAGAGCTGACCGCGATGATCCTCCAGCGCATCAAAGACGCTGTCGATGTCGAAGCCGGAAGACCGGTGGAGAAAGCAGTCATCGGCAGGCCCGTGCATTTCTCGACGGCGCCCGGAGAAGATG
>JAWXCN010000201.1:0-44058 GCA_034408725.1 Candidatus Hydrogenedentota bacterium | reverse complement strand
GATTTTCATATCGAATATCAGCCAGTTGTTCGGCACGATTGATGACCGGCTCGTCGGAGAAACCCCGGCGATTATTGGAATGTCCGTTAGCGGCGGCCCCACTCCTAACCGTACTACGCGCAATCCGGGGAATTGACACTCCTGTCAATCGTTAACAGATTTTTTTCACCGCCCCGTTTTTCACTTGCAATATCCCGAGACGATCTCCACGATCTCACCCGCCAAGAGTATATCAACCATTCCGAGGATTGAAGTATGAGCATCGAACAGCATAACGCGAACCGTACCTGGGTCATTGACGCATTGGATACATTGAACCAGTTTGTGTCAGATGGGGACATCGACGACACGCCAGACGCAGAACGCACGCAGATTGAGCGCAATCGCCGAAATCTGATCGAGGGGAAATATCGGGCGCTGATTCTTGGCGCGTTCAATGTTGGCAAGTCAACACTCATCAACGCGTATCTCGGGGAGGAGTACCTCCCAACAATTCTGGAAGAATGCACGACAAAGCTGACCCATGTCGTTCGCGGCGATTCCATGAAAACTGTGCTGATGATGAATGCACCCGCAACCGAGGAGGAACTAAACGCCCTGCGAAACGTGCATCGGGACCTGAATATTTTCGTCGATGTGTCGCAGGACACGCAACGCGGGCAACTCGTGTTGGCATATCCCGAACACAACCCAAAGTCCGTAAACGGCACATTGAAAACGTTGATCACGATGAGCAGTGACGACGATTTTCCCAGTCTTGCAACTTTGCGGACGAAGTTCGAGGAATTGTATATCTACATCCCCAACGATCGCGTGGCAGACGACATTTCGCTGATTGATTCGCCCGGCGTACACAGCATCGTCCAAACGAACAACCGCATTGCGCGCGAAGTTGTGCCGTCGAGCCATTTGGTGATTTGCATGTTGGACAGCCAAAACGCCGGCAACGAGCAAAGCCGGGATTTCATCGCGAGCGTTATCCAACCCGCGAATCGAAAAGTTTTCATGGTCATTAATAAGGCGGACCACTTAACCGAACAGGAAATTGACCCGACGGGGCATCGTGGTCCTGGCAAAGACCTTCTCCGCAGCCTTCAAGGTGTCGTGAAAAACCCCGAAATATTTTTTGTATCCAGTTTATACGCGCTCGCGGGTGAACAACTGGCGTCGGGCCGAGTCACCCTCGCGGAGGTCGAGGCGCATCCCAAGCTGCGTATTCCGTACGCGATACACAAGGAATTGCAGGCTAGCCCCGACCCGATCAAGGCAACCGCGCAGTATTTGCTTAGCCGTAGTAATTTCGCGGGGTTGCGGCAGCGCATCCTTGAATACCTTTACACGGAGAACGCCGAAGGCGCTGTCGTCGATTCTGTCTGCAACTTCGTGGACGAAACCGCCTGGAAATATACGCGCCCGCTCGAGATGAAACTGGAACAGGCCAGGAACATCCCCAAACTCGAAGACCTTGAAAAGAACCGTGTTCGCCTGGAGCAGCAGCTATCCGAGTTTCGTGCGAACGCACAACGCATCCGGTTGTCCAACTCTGAAAAGCAGGCGCATGCCACGACGGTACTTGAAGACCTGTTCGACAAACTTGCGATAGAAGACGCGGTGCTCAAACCCATTCGCTCATGGGTGGACACCGGCGACAACCTTAAGTCGGCGAAGCGCGACGGGTACAAACCTCTCGCGAGTCAACTCGAACGCCTCATTACGGAATTCGTCGACCATACGCAATCTCGCGTCAACACGGAGATGCAGGCGAACGAAGAAAGCGTCCGCGGCGAGCTCACAAAACTGGTCGGGGAAACTGATCCCCTCGATAGGCGCGGGCCAATCTCGGTGTCAAACACGGGCGTGGTCGCGCTGCACGCGGAGATGGGAGGATCGTATTTCGGGTTTGCGATTGTTGGCGCAATCGTTGGTGCACTGGCATTGGGCGCGGCGGGATACGCACTGGTGAATGACAATATCATTCAGTCAGTGCAACTCGCGGAACGCCTCGGCACGGCGTTGCCTCCCGCGAACCAGGTCGGGGCGATTGGCGGAGCGATTCTGGGCTTTGTCCTTGGAGGGATCGTTGGTCTGCTGGTGCGCGCGGGCGGCGCCGACGCCGTTCGCAAGCAAAAGCTTAACCATGCGATAACAGAAAAAGTAGAACAGATGCTCGCGAAAGACGTTCACAGCCAGTTGCGCGAAGCCGCCGGCTCGCGCGCGGATTCATTTACATTGAAAGTCAGCACGGTGCTTGACAAGGCAACCGCCGCAATCCAAAGCCAGATTACGGCGATCAACGATGAAGAGCACGCGTTGAAACAAATGCAGGCAGGAGCCATCCAACGCATCACCCCGAAACTTGAAGCGCTTGCAACCCTCAGCAAGAAGGCCCGCGAAATCATTCAGTGGGGCGCGGCGAAGAAGGGCCGGAACTAAAGTTATTCAGAAACCTTTAGGCAATATGTGTCAGTTGTTCTGAGGAGTGTTGAGAAGTTTCATGGTCTGTTGTTAATAGTTCAGAGATCGGGCAACAACTATTTCTTCAATAAATCCATTGCAATCGACGTGGGTTCACGGTCGGTCGCGAGTGGCGGGTCAATGGACAGGGCGGTAATTCCGGCGCGCTCTTCGGGTGTGAGTCGAATGTCCGCGCAGGCCAGTGCCTGACCCAATTGTTCAAGGTTACGCGCGCCGATTATCGCAGAGGTTACCGCGGGGTGATCGATGACCCATCGCGTCGCTAATCCCGATGCGCCGTATCCGTGCGATTGGGCGTAGTCAACAAACCGCTGCGCAATCTCCGAATACTCTTCGCGCTTATATCGCTCGGCGTACATCGGATGTTCTTTGATGCGCCCGCCTTCGCCGCGTAGATATTTCCCCGTCAATAATCCAGCGGCAATGGGACTATACGGACACACCGCCAAGCCTTCCGACAACGCAAGCGGCAGTATCTCCACTTCCGCCTGCCGCTTAACCAGGTTGTACATTGGCTGGATGCACGTCACCTGCGCATACCCGTTTGCGCGCGCTACACCGATTGCCTTCATCGTCTGCCATGCGGAGAAGTTGGACACGCCGCCATAGAGGACTTTGCCCTGTTCCTGCAAGGACGTGATCGCCGCAAGCGATTCTTCAATCGCCGTATGCTCGTCCCAATGGTGCAGATACAGAATGTCGAGCCATTCCGTCTGCAATCGTTTTAGACTCTGTTCCACCCCAAGTATGATGTGGCGGCGCGAACTTCCGTAGTCGTTCGGTCCGGGGCCGGTTGGAAAGTGAACTTTGGACGCCAACACCACGTCACTGCGAATCGGGCCGATCAGCCAGCGTCCAATGATCTCCTCGGTCAGACCCTTGTTGTAAATGTCCGCGGTGTCAAAGAAATTGATGCCCGCGTCCAGCGAGCGCTGCATGATCGCGATAGACGCCGCCTCATCGGCTTCCTTTCCGAAAGTCATTGTGCCCAGGCAAACCTCTGAAACACGGATGCCGGTGTTTCCAAATTCTACGTAGCGCATGATAGCCCTCGAAAGTTCGGTTCGCCCAATCTTACACGATCCGGAAATATTCGTACTTTGCTTGATCTGCATCCTCCGGGATCGAGATACTCATTCATTACGAAAAGGGGAGGCATTTGTGAACGCATATAGGGCAATAATGGCGCCATTGATCGCGTGTGTAGGAGCATTTGCGGACGTTACCGAGTTGCACGTATCGAACAGCGATCAACCACAAGTCAATGGGCACACCATCCAGTATTCAACGCTCAGTGAATCTCGCGATGCCATCCGTTCTCTGAAAAATACCGGCACGCTTCCCCCGGGCGGGGTGACGGTATGGGTCCACGGCGGCGCTTATCCACTTGCACAATCGTTCGCGCTCGACGAACGGGACAGCGGCACAGTTGACGCGCCGATCAGCTATCGTGCAGCGGAAAATGAGTCCGTTGTTTTGACGGGCGCTATCAATTTGCCCGCGGGACAGTTTGGAAGCGTTACTGACGAAGCGATTCGCAAACGCCTGGACGAAGCCGCGCGAGACAACGTTCTGGTCGCTGACCTTCGCGCAGCCGCTATCACGGAATACGGACTTTTTCCCGATGGCTTTGAGTCCGCACCGTCAGTTGCGGAATTCTTTGTGAACGGACAGCGTCAAACGCTTGCGCGTTGGCCGAATGAAGGTTGGGCAGAAATTGCTTCGGTCATCGAAAGTGGCCCTGCTCCGTGGCGCAATTACGCATCCGATGCGCTCGGCGTATTCGAATATAGCGGCGATCGGTCTGCACGCTGGAGCACCGCGCCCGCCGTGTGGTTGCAAGGATATTGGTGCTTCGATTGGTCCATCGAAACGATCCGGGTCGGCGCAATCGACTCTGAAAAACGCCACATCAGGCTCGCGAAGCAGCATCACTATGGCATCGGAAGCGGAAATCCCGCGCCGCGCCGATACATCGCGCTTAATCTGCTTGAAGAACTCGATCAGGCTGGCGAATACTTTATAGATCGGGACGCTGGTCTGGTCTATTACTATCCGAATGCCCCGGTCGCGGACTCGAAACTGGCAGTATCGATTCTCAAAGAACCGGTCATTGATATTCGAAACGCTTCACATCTCACCATTCGCGGATTCGCCATAGAAGAAACCATGGGCGCCGCGGTTCGCGTTTCCGGCGGGTCGCATGTGAGAATTGCCGCATGTACAGTGAGCAATACCGGGCTTGAAGGCATTATCCTCGAGAACGGCACGCATCACAGCATCGAGGCGTGCGACATTCGTGAAATCGGCACAACTGGTATTCAAGCCAGCGGGGGTGATCGCAAAACGCTGTCATCCTCGTATCACCGCATAGTCAACAACGATATCTATAATGTCTCTCAACGCCAACGCACGCACGCCTACAATCTCTTGCTTGGCGGTGCTGGCATCCACGTCGCGCACAACAGCATTCACGACGCTCCGCACCAGGCGATTACCATCGGCGGCAACGATCACCTCATCGAGTACAACGACATCTATCGCATCGGCATGGACAGCGACGATTGCGGCGCGTTCTACATGGGCCGGAATCCCTCCGAGCGCGGCACGATTCTGCGCTACAATTACTGGCATGACCTTGGCAGCGAGATGGCCCACGGCAGTTGCGCGATCTATTTCGATGACGGCGCAGGCGGCCAGCAGGTCTACGGCAATGTCTTCTACCGTGCGGCGGGCGGCGGATTCGGAGCTGTGTTTAGCCACGGCGGACACGACAACCTCGTCGAGAACAATATTTTCATCGAGTGCAAACGCGCCATGGGCGCATCCCCGTGGCCGGACGCGTATTGGGAGCAATGGCTTGGCGAACCGTTGTGGCAGGACAAATTGTTGAAGGAGGTCGATATCACAAAGCCGCCGTACACGGAGCGCTATCCGGAATTGCGCAACTTTATGGAATCCGGCAAACAACCCCGCGTCAACCGCGCTGACCGCAACGTCATTGTCCAGTGCGAAAACACAGTCGATGGAAATTGGGCCATCCGCGATTCATTTGTGTACCGGACTGATCCCGGTTTCGTTAATGCCGCCGCGAAAAACTTTGGGTTGCGCGACGATTCAATCGTCTACAAAGTGCTGCCGGGATTTGTGCCCATTCCATTCGAACTGATCGGACTCAGGCAGGATGAGTTGCGGACCGCATTGCCGCCGAAGGAATAGGGCAGGGGATTACCGCGAGGAAAACAATTCGAGTTGTCCCTCTTCCGGCCGCCTGAAAGACGCGGTATCCAGCTTCGTCCGCGCTTTGTTCAAACCGTATTTTGCGCAGGATATTTTGAACAGGCTCGCGATTTGGTCCGCGTGAAACCCTTCGCCTCGCATGCGCGACCCGAACTCGGAATGATACAAATTTCCGCCGCGCATTCCGCGCACGCGGTTCAGCACACGCTCTTTCTTGAGTGGATAGTGCTCCTCGAGCCACGCCTCGAACAGTGGCGCGACCGCATGTGGCAAACGCAGCATGACAAACCCCGCTTGTGTCGCCCCAGCCGCGGCAGCGGCTTCGACCACGCTGGGAATCTCCTCATCGGTCAATCCGGGTATCACGGGCGCCATCATCACACCTACGGGAATGCCTGCATCGGCAAGCGCCTTCACTGCGTCCAGCCGTTGTTGAGGCAGCGACGTTCGCGGTTCCATGATGCGGTTCAACGGAATGTCCAGCGTAGTAATGCTGATATGCACCACGGCGCAATTCGACGCGGCGAGTTCCTTCAACACATCAACGTCCCGCGTGACCAACCGGTTCTTCGTGATGATTCCGCAGGGATTGCGAAACTCAGCGAGCACCTGCAGGCAACGCCGCGTGAGTTCGAGTTTCCGTTCAATCGGCTGATACGGGTCCGTCACGCCGGAGAGGACGATTGTTTTCGGCTCCCATTTTTTCGACAGCAGGTGTTTGCGCAAGAGCTCCGGCGCTTCATACTTCACGAAAATCTTTGTCTCGAAATCCAGCCCAGCCGAATATCCAAAATACTCGTGTGTCGGCCGCGCATAACAGTAGATGCACCCGTGTTCGCATCCGCGATACGGGTTAACACTTGCTTCAAACCCCACATCAGGGCTGTCGTTCGTCGCGACGATTGTTTTCGAATGATCCGCCAGAAACTGCGTGTCCGGGCGCGGCAATTCGGCCTCGTCCCATTCCTCGTCGCGGACGTAGGCAATCTCATCGAAGCGGTTCCGCGGGTTCTTGGTTGCTCCGCGACCGCGTATGGCTTGTGTAGGATCGAGCATAGCTGAAATACTTTTCAGTATTATACACTACGCAATCCGTCTTAGCAAACATTTTCGATTACCGTAAATCAAAGGTAAATAACTCCGCGTTACTTAAGCGGAAGTTGATTGAAACATCGCCTTCGGGTGCTTCAGAAAGCGATTTGCCACCCCATGTGATCTCCATCTCGTAGCCACTACTCGTGAGGGGATCGCAGTCGGCGAAGGTCCATCCTGGCAAGGTCTTATTGTTGTCCACGCGAAGTTCAGCGCTAAGTTCGCCGGTGACCATTGCATTGACAAACAGCCGGCGTCCAGATACGACAAATGGGCGTGTGAGCACAAAACCCGGCTCATCGGAATTTGGGCGTATGCCGATGAAGCGATCGCGCTCACCGCGCATCATGCCGATGGCAGCGACGTTCTCTTCTTTCGTGTCGTGGGGGAGGCGGAATCCACCATAGTAATAGCGCATCTCATCGCCAATCACGACGGGCGACTCCGCGGGGAATACCATGCCCGCGTCCCAGGCGCCTTTATCGCCTTGCTGCATGAACGGGGGGTGCGTCGGAATTCGCGTCCAATGTTTACCGTCGCCGCTCCAGGCCAGCTCGATAAACGGCGTGCCGGTATGCCTGTCGTAAACCTTCACGAACCCAAACAGCAGGTCGCCGCGCCTCCATACCCCCATGCCGTAAAATTCCTGTTTCTCGTCTTCACCCGGCACGAGTACGTTCTGCTCATGCGTCCAGCGTTCAAGGTCGTTTGAGGATTGCATTGATACGCGGCGCTTATGGTCGCCCGCATACGTACGCGGACGGCAAAATAAAAACCACAAGTCCCGCACTTCGTCGTAGACGAAATTGTTGTGCGTATCGCTGTGGTACGAGATGGCAGCTTCTTTCCACAGCGGAACAAAGGTTTTTCCATCATCAGACGAGGAAACGAAGACGCCACCCTTCTGATTGTGAATCGCGAGAAACTTTCCCTGCCATCGATCTGTCCGAGGATTCAGGCAGACATCAATGTTCTGTGTTTTATCCGTGCCGAGTTTAATGACGTTGTTTTCGGTGCTGCCCTTGTAATCGAACACGCCGGGAAACGGTTTCGTCCACGTGATGCCATCGCCTGATTCCGCGTAGCATACGTTATAAGAGAAGGGGAGCCGATTGTCGTAGGCGTGCCGGTTGAACACGGAATACCACATGCGATAAACCTTGTCCTCCTCGTCATACAAAACCGAACCGCCGAGGTGAGGTCCGCTTCCTTCCCACGGATATTCGCGTTCAATGATCGGCTTGTCATTGTGGCGCGCGGGAGGCACGACGAACCGATCCGCAAGCCACCGGTCCATGATCACGCGATCGTCGCAGACGAAGTACGGCCCCTTCACCGCGCTGATGTGGTGGTCACTATCCGCGGCGAACGTGATCAGAACAAGAAGCGTTGCCGCGATCATTTTTTACCGGCGGGAAAGCCAAGACCCGGCGTCGCGCAACGCACTTTATACAACCCAGTGCGCGCGGTGATGTACAGCGTCTTTCCGTCCGCATCGCCGAATCCGCAGTTTGCCGGTCCCTGCGGCACCGCCACGGTATGCACCAGTTCGCCCTTGGGATTCAACACGCGCACGCCGTCTTCTGCCGTACACCAGACATAGCCTTTCTGGTCCACGCTTAACCCGTCGGGGTGGGGGAGTTCGCAGAAGACGCGATTATTGGCTAATGAACCATCTGCCGCGACATCAAACGCGCGGATATGGCTCCCTTCGGTGTCCGCCACATATAGCGTCTTACCATCAGGCGACAAGCCAATGCCGTTGGGTTTCTTAAAGTCACGCGCGACTGCGGAAAGTTTTCCGTCCGGCGCAATGGTATACACACCCTGGAAGTCCAACTCCTGATCTTCTTTCTTGATGCCGTAGGGGGGATCCGTGAAAAAGATTGTGCCATCCGCGCGCACTGTGGCGTCATTGGGACTGTTGAGTTTCTTTCCCTCAAACTTTTCGGCGAGCACTGTTATCGCGCCGTCCTTCTCCGTGCGCGTCACCCTGCGCGCACTGTGTTCGCACGCGATCAGCCGCCCCTCATTATCGAGCACAAGGCCGTTGGAATTGTTGCTCGGCTCGCGAAAAACTGTTTTGTCGGCCTTGTAGATCCTGTTCTTTGGAATGTCGCTGAAGACCAGTTCACCGGTCGCAAGCCAGACCGGGCCTTCGGTAAATAAAAATCCGTCCGCCACAAGCTCAACCGGACCCGTCACCACCGTCTCCGCCGCGGCAATCGCAGCCAACCCAACAAACGCCAATCCAAGCATGATCGATTCTCCTTCCGTTTAGATGCACCGGCGCCAGTCTTGCACGCGCCGAAGCGTGAATCAATACTGCTTGATTCATGCCGCGCGACGCGCCACACTTCCTTCCTCAGCCCGCATTTCTCACCAGCTTCCGCGTTTGGGCGCGGAAGCTGGTGAGAAATGTTCACGATGAAGCCGAAGCGTTAGGGGTGAGGATTTTTCACGCAATGTCTGGATACGCTATCGAACATGAATGTTAATCGCGTGCAAAATCCAGAAGTGGGAGCCTGCGCACCGTGACCAAAGCCGAACGAAGCTGGATACTCTACGACTGTGCCAACAGCGCGCAGACGCTGATTGTTACAACTACAATCCTGCCAATCTTCTTCAAAACCTTTGCCGCGAAAGACATGACCGATGAACAATCGACCTATTACTGGGCGCTCGGCAACACCCTTGCAATGGTCGTCGTGGCTATACTTTCGCCAATTCTGGGCGCGCTTGCGGACAATCGCGGCTTCAAAAAACGCCTGTTCGTACTGTTCCTATCCATAGGACTTCTCGCTACCGGGGGACTCCCTTTCGTGCAGGAAGGGCAATGGGTCTTCTGTCTGATTCTGTTCGGAATATCAACCATTGGCTTTTATGGCGCAGTCGTGTTTTACGATTCGTTTCTCGTGGACGTCGCGTCGAAGGACCGCATGGACTGGGTGTCCTCCAATGGCTTTGCTTGGGGATACTTTGCGAGCACCATCCCATACATATTATGCATGGTGCTCATCACGCAACACGCCCGTTTCGGATTTGAATCCTCGCTGATGCCGACACGCCTTGCGTTTGTCATCACCGTCGTCTGGTGGCTCGGGCTCAGCATCCCCATGCTGCGCAATGTCCGGCAGGTGCATCACGTTCCTCACACGGAAAACCCTGTGCGTGATAGTTTTAAGCGGCTGGGCAACATGTTGCTGAACATTACCAAGTACCGCGCGCTATTCGGATTTCTGATCGCGTACTTTCTCTATATCGACGGCGTCCACACCATCTACAAAATGGCAGTTGTGTTTGGCCTCGACATTGGCATCGATCAGAATAAATTGCTCATGATTCTCCTGGTCACCCAAATCGTTGCGTTTCCATGCGCCATACTCTTCGGGTTTCTCGCAAAATTCTTCGGCGCAAAACGCATGGTGCTCCTTGGCATCAGCGTTTACTTTCTGGTCACGACGCTTGCCTATTTCATCACTGAGGTTTGGCATTTCTGGGTGCTTGCCATGATGATTGCCTTCGCGCAAGGCGGGATACAATCGCTCAGCCGAAGCATGTTTGGAAAACTCGTGCCGCCGGAAAACACCGCGCAGTTCTTTGGGTTCTATGACATTTTCGGAAAATTCGCGACCATTCTCGGCCCGCTCATGGTCGGATATATTGCCGTGCGCACCGGTAATACACGCGCGGGTGTGTTTAGTTTGATTGTCCTGTTTGCGCTCGGCGGATTTCTGCTGCTCTTCGTGCGCGAGAATTCGACCAACGAGAGCGCAGTAGAAGAGAGGTAGCATGTCCGGAAGTAAATCGCCGGCGTGGATGGCTTCGCTCCACGGCGGGCATTCAGGGGAATTTTGTAATCACGCCACGGGCGCCTTGCGCGAAGTCATAGAATCGGCAATCGCGAAAGGTTTTTCCACCTATGGCATAAGCGAGCACGTGCCGCGACACGGCGAACAGTATCTCTACCCCGACGAGCGGGAGCGGGGTTGGACGCTTGAGAAAATAATTTCAGACTTTGAGCACTATGCCGTCGCGGTATTCGCGCTCGCAGATGAATACGCCGAACGCATCACAATCCTGCGCGGATACGAAATCGAAATAATTCCGCACGATAGTTATCCGAAAATCATGCTCGATTACCGGAAGCGCTTCGGGTTCGACTACATGATTGGGTCGGTACATTATCTCGACGATATCTCCATCGACAGCACTGTCGAAGAATTCGATCAGGTCCTGGAAATTCGCGGCGGTATCGAACCGCTCGCTCGCGGGTACTACGCATCCGTTTCGAAAATGATCGAAGACCTCCACCCAGAAGTTGTGGGGCACCTCGATCTGGTCCGCAAGAACGGACACCTGTACGGCCCGCTCGATACTCCCGCGATTCGTAGCGCGGCCGGTGCCACGCTCGAAGTCGTGAAAGCCAACGACTGCATCCTCGATCTCAACACGGCAGGCTGGCGCAAAGGTCTCGATTTCCCATATCCCGCGCCATGGCTCCTCCAGCGCGCGCACGCCATGGGTATTCCATTCTGTTTCGGCGACGACAGCCACGGTCCCGACCTCGTCGGCGCGGGCATTCCCGAGGCGCGCGAATATTTGCTTCAGAACGGCGTGGATAAGGTGACTGTCCTAAAGCGCACTGGCAACGACGTTCATCGCGAGGTCATTGCATTGCGCTGAATTGGCAATTTCGATACTCCACGTCCCGGTATAGCCAAAGCGGTGGCGGCGTCCGAAGCGGACTCTGCTACCGCACTCCACTTAGCGCCCTTTTTCTCCCTATGTAGTTAATCCCCCGTCGCATACTTTGCGCGGCAAAATACGCCGCTGCGCCATTTCGCACGGTTTCTCCTCATCGATTGGCAACACTCCGGGAATCAGTGTACCATTACGATCATTCGTCGTGTCATGGGGAGCAGGGCGGACATCGTGGGAACGCTTTACGTTACGGGCTTCGAGCCAGGGACTTCCGTCGGTAAGTACGTGATTGAGCGAGAGCTTGGTCGCGGCGGGATGGGTGTGGTTTATCTGGCCGAGGATACGACGCTGGCACGGAAGATTGCTCTCAAGGTGCTTTACGCGTCGTTGAGCAGCGACGCGGTTTTCGTGGAACGTTTCCGCCAGGAAGCGAAAATCGTCGCGGGCATCCTGCATCCGAATGTGGTGCGCATCAATTCGTTGGAGACGTTAAACAACCAGCTCGCGATTGACATGGAGTATGTGCCTGGCCCGTCGCTTGGGGAGGCGCTCGAGCACGAGGTATTCACGCCACAGTTCGCGGTACAGATAGCGCGGGACGTGTTCGAGGGTTTGGCGGTGTGCCACGCTCATGGGGTGATTCATCGCGATATCAAGCCGAACAATGTCCTGCTCAATCCTGATGGACGCGCGAAGCTGGCGGATTTTGGACTTGCGACGGCCTACGCAAGACATCTTGAATCGACGGTCTACCGGACAAGTTCATCGGGCTATTTCATGGGTACTCCGCGGTTTTCTCCACCGGAGGCGTGGGAGGGAGGTGAGCCGACTCCCGACTGGGACCTGTATTCGTTTGGTCTTGTACTTTACGAAGGATTGACGGGCAAGCCAGTTTATAACGGGACCACGCCGCTTGCGATCGTCAAGCAGATGATGACGGCAACAGTTGTTTCGACGGAAGACGCGGTGCCGCTTGTGTCTAAATCATTCGGAGCGCTCATTGACCGGCTGATTTCATCCAAGAGCGCCGACCGGCCTCAATCCGCGATGGAAGCAATCGAACTTTTGCGCGCGATTCCAGAGTATGCGCAAACGGTCGGAAAAGATTCGCCCACAGTGCGGACCTTTGTGCATCGGGTGGAGCGCAGGCGTGGTTTTGCGCGATGGAAACGTATTGCGGAACGATTCGCGCGGCCATTGCTTGGCGCTGTGACGATGCTTGCGGTTGGGCTCGGCGTGGGATGGTATGCCATGCAAAACGGTCCATCTGAAACCATAAGCGTTGGTGCTGCAACCCCAATTGTCCCACTGAAGACCCAAGATGAGGTTGGTAAAACGCGGCTGGTCACCGTGGATGAATTGTTGGCCCTTGCGCGAACCGAATCGGGCAAGGCTTCGCGGTCATTTCAGGCGCGGTACATTAAAGCCAGGCAATCAGACAGTCCGGGCGCAACCCCGGGCGAATTTGATGCGCGTCCCGACCGGTGGCTACTGTCGCCTGTTTCTTCCGGCGAGTACCAGTTGATTGGTATCGCCGAACAATCCGTGATGGTCTGCCGATTGCAAGAGCAGAACGAAGGCGCTGTTGCGCTTTCCGGAAACTGGGCGGGATACAGCCAGCCGAGAGCAAGCGGGTTGAGAGCAGGAGTCGTTTCGGGTGAAGGCTTTTGGGTTTCGCGCGGCAGCATGAATTTGTCGCTTATCTTTGAAGACGGCCTTGATCGGTCAACGCAGGTTATTTCCGTTTCCGCGGTGGAGTTGCCGGCACGCGGGACGGACACAGCGTTTGTGCATGCGTTTGAAGCATCGCCCGTACTACAGCCCTTGGTTTTTCACGAGCTCGCTACGCGATACACCTGGGCGCAAGAGATTCAGGAATTGTTGCCGTGCATAAGCCAGGCGCGTTGCGCGACGCCAATCGTGGGAGTTACGGGAGATATTTTGTTAGACGGTCGGCTCGACGAACCCGCGTGGAAGAAAACCTATTATAACAGCTCGGGTCCGATAGGATTGCTTCCAGGCCGGCCAACGTCTTTCAAGGCAGCGATGCGTGTACATGTTTCCAGCGAGCAGTTGCGATTTGGTTTCGAGATTCCCTACGCGCCACGCGCGGAGTGGGGATTCCGGTCGATCTTCATGCCATTGCTCCCCGGCCGGGTTGACATGCAGTCCCGCATGACCATTTCACGGGATTTCGGGCACGAGCAATCAACGCACCAATTCGTTGAAGGCCGCGAGATTGAGTGGACGAGCAATTGGCAAATGGCGTTGGCGAAACTTGATAGCGGTGTGTCGGTAGAAATTCTGATTCCGCTCGAGCAGATCAAAAAATTTGTCCGCGCCGATGTCGGAGCGGTGTGGCGTATGAACGCGATGTTGGTAGATCTCAGAGCGGAAGGAGAAACCGCGGTAGTTCAATGGGGTTATCCCGATTTTCCAGCTGCCGAACATGGTGTCTTGCTAACTTTTGAGCATCCGTTGTCCTGATATGCGCGCTAGAACGACATTTCCCAAAGGTTCAGCTAACGTCATATTGTCTTGTCTGATCTGGGGCGTCATTGGCGCTGGCGGAGAACCGGCTCGCGACGTATTGCCTTCTTCATCTCCCAAAGATTTTACGCCGATGGGTGACTCGATAGTGTTTTCGGCCGAAGATGGAGCTTCCGGGCGGGAGCTTTGGATTAGTAACGGGAAGCCGGGAGGAGCAAAGCTGCTGTACGATATTTTCCCGGGAAAACGCGCGGGCAATCCAGATCAGTTTTTTTCTCTGGGGTCCCGAATACTGTTTCGAGCGGATTCGCCGATGGATGACGCAGCCGCGCGCACATCGAATAGGGAATTGTGGGTTACAGACGGCACGCCCGGCGGAACGTTTCACATAGGGGTAAACCAAAGCGGTCATCCCAATTCGTTCGGGTGGATGTCAATCCATGATGGTATAGCTTATTTCGAAGCGACAGGCGCTGAGCACGGTAAAGAGTTATGGCGGAGCGATGGAACGAAGGACGGAACCTACGAGATTGTTGATGTGCAAGCAGGTGAAGAGGGGAGTAACCCAGGCCGTGCTTCGGCGTTCCGGCTTCCGAACGGACTGATGGCCTATTGCCCATCCCAAGCAGGCACATATTACCTGGCGACGACCGACGGCACGGCGGTGGGCACCAAATTGATTAAAGCGCTGGAAGATGGCACTTCGCCGCTCGGTGTTGTGGGGGGCAAGTTGTTTTTGAAATCCAAGACGCCTGAAACGGGATGGGAACTTTGGGAATCAGATGGAACGGCAGAGGGGACGAAATTATTCAAGGAGTTAATCGAGGGCGCCTTGGACGGCAGTCTTGGAGCGTTCTCAATGTTTAATGATATTGCCTTGTTTAACGCCACCGACGCGATGCACGGCGACGAACTCTGGCGTACAGATGGCACAGTTGAAGGTACGTATATGGTGGCGGACCTCAATCCCGGACTTGATTCATCTGAGCCGGGGTATTTTGTACACAGTGGCCCGCGAGTTTTTTTCTTCGCAAACGGACGCGGCGCCGGACGCGAACCGTGGTGTACGGACGGTACAGCGGATGGGACGTTCCAACTTCGTGACATCTGGCCGGGCCTACAACAATCTGAGCCGTACCGCCCCGTCGCCTTCGATGGGAATCTGATTTTTTGCGCGGAAGACATGGAGCATGGAGAAGAACTCTGGTTCTCCGACGGAACGCTGGGGGGTACCGTCCTACTTAAGGACATTTATCCCGGCACGACCGACAGTGCGCCGTTTGGAACCATCGTCCACCAAGGAGTGGCATACTTTCATGCTACGACACCCGAACATGGAGTTGAGTTATGGCGCAGCGACGGCACGCCCGGCGGCACGTACTTGCTCGACGACATCTTTACCATGGAGGTGTCGAATCCACCATCGTCCCCGCATAACCTCACCAAGGCGGGAAGCAGACTTTTTTTTGTTGCAAATGATCTCGAACACGGCAATGAACTCTGGGTCATGACCAGCATCTCCGTTCCGGCAGTGCAAATGGTGCGCGACATTTTACCGGGTACGGCGAGTTCCAATCCGCACGACTTATTGGCGAAGGGCGAGACCCTTTATTTCGGTGCGTACGATTCCACGCATGGGGATGAACTATGGCAAAGCAATGGAACTGAGGCGGGCACAACCCTTGTCCAGGACTACGCGCCATCGCGCGAGTCTTCCACACCGCGCGAACTTGTTGAATACAAGGGCATGATTATTTTCAGGGCCCGAACGCCAAGTCACGGAGAAGAACTGCAGAGATTGGAAGGAACGTCCATAACGTTGGTTCGGGACATTGCGGAGGGCGCAGCATCATCGAATCCCCGTGATCTTGTGGTTTTTGGAGATTTTCTGTATTTTCGCGCCGACGATGGCGCTCATGGTGAGGAGCTCTGGGTTACCAATGGTTTTGAGTACGGAACGAAACTTGTTAAAGACCTCTCGCCGACCCCGAGGGTGAGCGCGAAGCCAACGTCGCTTACACCATTCGATAGTCATTTGTTTTTTGCGGCTGACGACGGTATCCGTGGGATCGAGTTGTGGAGTTTCACTGCCGGTGATCCCGAACCTCGCATGGTGGAAGATATTGCCAGTGACAATGCTCTTTCGCCGTTTATCGCACAACCGTTAAGAGGGTTACGACCAACTCGATGAGCAAGCAGTTCGCTTTACAGATCACAAAAGGTTCGAGCATTGGCAAGACGTGGGGCCTGTCCGCCAAGACCATGTGCATTGGCCGTAGCAGCGAATGCGCGATTCGTATTGCGGACGCCACGATTTCACGGCGTCATTGCGAGGTGTGGGTTGACGGCGACACACCGCACTTACGCGATCTTGAAAGCAGCAACGACACCATATTGAATGGGAAGAAGGTGGCGAACTCCGTTCTGAAGGAAGGCGACGTTGTCACGGTCGGTCCGTATTCCTTGCGCGTAATCCTTATCGACCTGGCGTCTGATCCCTCCGGATCCCCCATTGCCGATTCAACACCGGCGACCCTCTCTCTCTCGGAAGCATTTTTCATCCAGGACCCATCGATCACGAAAGACGACGCCACGCCGCCACCACTGGTTTCCGAGTTTCGCGATCTCCTTCGATTTAATCGCGAGTTTGCGCGGTGCGCTGACGTGCCGGAATTGCTCGCGAGTCTCAAGGGTGTGCTCATGCGCAGGTTTGAACCGGATGCGTGGTGGCTGGTCCGCTTGGTGGGTTCCGAGAAAAAGCTGGTGCCTGATCCGCTGCCGGGCGATGTACCAAGCGAGCCACTGCCCGAATCTGATATCCAGCGCGCGCTCGGGACGGAAAGCGGCATGCTCGTGCCGCGGCGGCGCACAGAATCGGGCAAGAACGTCATCGAGACGGTGCTCATCGCGCCGCTCATTCTCGCGGATGAGCGCATTGGCGCGCTGGCCCTGCGTGGCGCCATGCCGCGCCGGATTTACGATGAAGGCGATCTCGAATTTTTTCTCGCGCTTGCCCATACTTTTACACCCTACCTGCGGGCCGCGGAACAAACGGCGCAATTGCGCCGTGATATGGCGCGCATGTGTGAAGTCGTCGGCGCCGCGCCCGGCCTGATTGGCGGAAGTCCGAAAATGAAAGAGGTGCGTGACCTCGCCGGCCGGAGCGCGAAATCGGAACTGGCCGTAATGGTGCTGGGCGAAACCGGGACCGGTAAAGAACTTCTTGCACGCATGATCCACGATCTTAGTCCCAGGGCAAAGAACCCATATGTGGTTGTCAATGCCGCGGCCATCCCTCGGGAATTGTTTGAAACCGAAATGTTTGGACACGAGAAAGGCGCGTTCACCGGCGCGGCACGGCAAAAGCCAGGTCACTTTGAGGTCGCCCATGGCGGTACGTTATTTTTAGACGAGGTGGGGGACTTGTCGCTCGACAATCAGGCGCGAATTCTGCGAATTATCGAGAGTGGACGGTTCCATCGCGTCGGGGGTACGCGTGAGGTAGCCGTCGACGTCCGGATCGTCACGGCCACCAATCGTCCGCTCGGATCGAAGGAAAGCACGAAGTGGTTTCGGCCCGATCTTTATCATCGGTTGAGTGGGGTCGTGATTTTGATGCCGCCATTGCGCGACAGAAAATCGGACATAAACGAATTGGTAGACCATTTTCTCAAACGAATGCAACGCGCGGCGCCCTATGGCGTACATTCGCTTTCGCAGGCCGCGGTTGACAAGTTAATGGTGTACGATTGGCCAGGCAACGTGCGCGAATTGCGCTCTTGCGTCGAACGCGCAGCAGCGCTCGCGCAGAGCGAACAAATTGAAGCGGACGACATTGTGCTGCCGAACGAATCCAAAGGTGAGTCGGATTCCGGTTCTCATTTGCTCACGCTTTCCGAAGCCGAACGTCACCACATCGTTCGCATTCTCAAGCGCCATAAATGGAATATCCGCAGCGCAGCCCAGGCGCTTCGAATTTCGCGTGTGACCCTCTACAAGAAAATCAACGACTACGCAATCGTCGAAGAGTAGCGCACTGTTTGCCGAGGGACGCGCCAGTAAAGATTCTGGACAAACCCCTGTACATTTTCTTTACTCCATCCTTGCGCCAGTCGTGACCTTGCCTACCGGAATCCGGTCGACTAACCTTCTAAAGTGTCTATTTGTAATAGTTTAAACTTTTCATCCACTCAAATCCTTATCTTGGCACGCAAAGTGCTCCCTAAGAAAGCGGAGGATTTGGAACGATGAAAAATCATACGGCTGAGCGATGGCAAACAAGCAAGAACGCCGAGGAACGGGTCTTGTCGCTGAGCGAGTTTCGCAACCAATACATGAAGCGTGTGTTGACGCTGGTTGACATGGATTTGAATCAGGCGGCCAATTTACTCCACGTGCCGGAACACGATGTAGCGTTCTGTCTGGAACGCGCATAGCCTGGTTCTTAACGGCGAAACAGGTTTCGTGCGGGGGCATGCGATGGGTACACCACTGGAAAACAGTTCGCTCTTGCACGAGATGGATGTTGAAGAGCGATTGCTGATGTCGGCGATAGGTCAAGGTTTTCGGGACGGTATTCAGCAGATTGACCAGCAGCGCCATACACACTGGGGCGCGATAGAAGAAACGATTGTTGGGGCGGGAAAACGAGGGGAGGTTTCGTGTGATGAGCAAAATTGAACAACCTCTTCTGGCACTGGATGCGAACGTGCACTATTCGGGGTTTCGAACGAGACCGGTGCGTCGGCGTGGAATGCGAATGCCGGTCAAAGCGGTGCTATTGGTAATTGTGATCGCGACGAGCGCTATCGGTGTCCGGCTGTTGATCCACGGATTCTGAGGTGCTGAGGCGACACCAAGAACAGTACCTCTAACTGTCCAATACCTCCTCAGGCACGACAGTTTTACCGCTGGTCACAGGTCCGGGGGACAAAGTCTCCCGCGGCCTGTGGCAGCGAGGGAAGAAAGGCGATCTCGACGCCAGTCGCCGGTGGTGGATTGGCCAGGCGGAGGGATTCGCCTGGCGGCCAGTATTCAAAGTTTAGCCAAGCCCGCTCCCCGGGGGGGAGGCCCCAATCTGTGGAGGGTCTCTCTCCTGGGAGCTGCTGATACATGCAGGAATGGTCCCATGAACGCCAAGCAGATACTCGACATGCCGTGTATCACCGGCCAACGCACGTGCCGGATGGTCAGTTGGCGCGGCGAAGAAGCCGGCGCCGAACGTGAACTGGATCGTCTTTTGAGAGAGGGATGGACTGGTTCTATGCACGAATGCAGTGGACTATGGCTGGTGGACGTTGTGCGCCAGTTGCGTTCCACCCCCGTCAATTCGATTCCCGAAGCGGCCCACCAAGACTCTGTGCTTTCTATTCGTTGGTAAGTGCCGGGTTGCCCGCTTCGCAGGTCCTTCCCATTGGTGCAGTCAGCGCGCGGCCATGCTATGATTCGCGCGGTGCGAATTTCGTTATCGCTGTTCTAACCCGCTGATCAGGTTTGTTTTGCGGTCATTTTCTTCGGTGGAGTGAGGGGTCGAATGCAACAGGATTCTATGAGGGGCGCCACGCCTCGCGAAGTATTGGAGCGGGCGCAAGAGGCCGAACGGCTCGAAGCCATCGCAATGACCGGGCGCGGCATTGCGCATGACATCAATAACCTGATGGAGACTGTGCTCGGCAATGTCGCGCTGTTGCGGGACGATCTCAAGGGTGATCAGTCCCGCGCCTCTACTCTCGAAGCAATCGAGAAAGCCGCCGAACTCGCCGGCAGTCTAACGCAACGCATCCTCGCGGTTACACAGGGCCGTACCCGAAAACCCGAGCCCGTCAATCTCAACGCAATCGTTTACCACCTGCTTCTCGTGGAAGAGACAAAGCTTGCGCCGAGCGTGCGGATCATTCGACACATCGATCCTGATTTGTGGCGCGTGCTGGCAGAGCACACGGCGATCTCGCAAGCGGCGCTCAACCTCGCTACCAACGCGGTCGAGGCGCTCAACGGCAAAGGACGCGTAACCATTCGCACCCGGAATTTGGTGCTGGACTCGGATTCAATTCCAGAGGGCTCATCGCTCCGGGCCGGACCGTATGTGCTGCTGTCTATTGAAGACGATGGTGGGGGTATGAACCCGCAGACCCTCGCTAGCATATTCGAGCCGGGTTTCACGACGCGTGAGGACAAAACCGGCCAGGGTCTTGCCACGGTGCGAAAAATAGTCGAAAGTGCCAATGGGCAAGTGGTCTTCAACAGTTTTCCTGGAAGAGGCACGGTGTGCAGGGTATATCTTCCGGCGCTTGACGCCGGGGATGACGCGGCACCCATATCATCGGCGGTGATGCCCGCCGGCGGCGAAACGATTTTAATCGTCGATGACGAACGCATGATTCTGGAAGTGACGCAGGAAACGCTACGGCGTTTAGGCTATTCGACGCTCACCGCGCGGAACGGGCAGGAAGCCGTGGAAATCGCCGGGAGCCACGACGGCATGATCCACCTCGCGCTGCTCGACATGTCCATGCCGGTGATGGGTGGGGCAGACGCATTCCCGCGGTTGCGGGCGCTGCGCCCTGAAATGCGCATTATCATCTGCACGGGGTTTGAACAGGAACTGGTATCAAGCCAGTTGTTCGAGACCGGGGGCGCGAAATCGTTTTTATTGAAACCGTTCCGGCTTTCCGCGCTTGCAAATGAGATTCGCAAGGTGCTCGATACCCCTGATGCGGCGTAAGCTACAAAATCACACCGTCGGAACCGTTACCCAGGCACGTTGTGCGGATGAATCGAGGGCGGCTTCGAGGATGGCCTGCGTTTTTGCGCCGTCGAGTATGTCCGGTTTGGTTGGCGCGTTTGTGACGATGGCGTTGATGAAATTGTACGCGGAGTGGACGTGAAACCGCTCCCAGCCGATGGAGTTTTTCGGTCCGGGTAATGAGAAGGGTTTTGGATAGCGGGATACGCATTCGATCTGTTTGAAGCCGCGGTCTCCGCCATAGGGGTGTTCAGGCAATGTATTATCGAAAAATTAGAGGTAGTTGGGTTGCATTAGGTTGAAACGGATGGCGCCCTTGCTTCCGTGGACTTCGACGCGGACTTCGTCCTGCGCACCGGTGGCGAGGCGCGAGGATTCGAGTGTTCCTACCGCGCCGTTCGCAAGGCGAAACATCATGATCGATACGTCATCGACTTCGACGGGGACTTTTTCATCCGGCTTTCCGGGCGACGGACGTTGTTTGATGAACGTCTCGCCGAGATGAAACACTTCGCTGAATTCGCCGAGCAGATGCCGCGTCAGATCGACTATGTGCGCGCCGAGATCGAACAGGGCGCCGCCGCGCCCGCTTTTTGACTTATCTAACCGCCACGAAAACGGACGATTCGGATCGACGTAGCCTGCGTGCAGATAGCACACCCGCGCGGAAAACACTTCGCCGAGCGCGCCCGCATCGAGTAGTTGTTTGGCGCGCAGGAGCGCGGGCACGAAGCGGTATTGAAAGGTCATTTGCGTAATGCACTCAGGATGCCGGACGGCGCATGCGGCCATCTCGCGGGCTTCGTCGAGCGTGTTGCAGAGCGGTTTGTCCATATAAACGTGCTTGCCATGTTCCAGTGCGCAGAGGAGCACGTCGCGGTGAAGATAGTTCGGAACGCAGCAATCGATGATGTCGATATCTGGACGCGCGCAAAGTTCGCGGAAATCGGTTGTTCCGAATTCGTATTCCCATTCATTCACCGCGCGTTTGCAGGATGCTTCGCTGTGGGTTGCCACGCCGGCAAGGATAACTTTGGCAGGCGGCGGTTCGTAGTAGAAACCGAGCGAGCGATAGGCGTGCCCGTGCATCTTACCCATAAATCCGTGACCAACCATTCCGACGCGGAGTGTGCGCATACGTCTCCTACTTCCGACTGAGCACGCGCTGCAACAGCGCCATGCCATTGTTGTAAAAAAGGTCTTCGACAAATGCGCGCGGCGTATCGAGCCGTTCTACTGCTTTCTTGATGGCACGGAGCTCTTCGTACAGGAAGCCGGTGAATTGCAGCTTTTTGTGTTCATCGGAAATCGAAAGCGCCCACGGTACCGGGGTGACGTAAGTGTATTGGTTGTTTATTTCCACGGATTTCCCGGGTGCGAGGGCGATCGGAATGTCGCTGGCATACAGGATTTTTTTCGCATCGACTGTTGCGAACAAATGTTCCATGACCTCCCAATGGTTCACCATCGCGAGGTCGTAGTAGAGATTCGGAAGATTTTTCAACGAATCAAGGTTGCCGATTACATTTTTGAGATAGTACGCGCGGCCAATATGCGCCAGCACGATTTGGGCTCTCGGATAGCGCGTACACAACTCCACGAGTTGTTGCTGGTTCAGGGGATCGGCCAGGCGCGCTTTGCGGGGAATGTGCAGCATGACCAATAGACCGAGGTCATTTACGGGTTGCATGACCCAGTCAGGGAGCATCTCGTGGATTTCGACGGCGTTCACATCGGGTTTCCGGACGTAGTCGGGATAAGGCTTCACACCGGCGAACTTGCCTGATTCCAGGTCTTGACGAAGCGCATCGGGGGAGTCGTTTTCAAGGTCGAGGAGGCGCAGGCCGAAGAAGCGCTTATTGTCGCTCGCTTCGCCGATGTAATGATTGTTCAATGCAGTGTCATAACCGACGATGGGCATGCCGAAACAAACCGCAGACGTTTCTCGCCCAGGATACGCGGCATCCAGGTCATGACTGAGGTCATCGAAATCATAATGCACGATATAGTGGCCACCGCATGAATACGGGGTTTTTGGGGGCGCAACGCCCCGATTGAACACGTGTACATGAAAATCGAGGATGCGTTTTGGTAGAAACGCATCGAATTCTTCCGAAAAAATACGCTGGTTCTGCTCGAATTTTGTTGTTTGCCGCCACACGATCTAAAGCGTCTCCATCGTCATCGACATCTAATCACGTTGTGTCCCATGCCAGAGATATCCGCGAATGCGGACAGCTCAACCATTTTTTCACCGAGTAACAGTGCGCAATGATGCGTGGCGCCCTCGAGGGAATAGTGTTCCAAAAATGATTCCACACTTCCACCCGGGGTAATCCAACCGCGCACGGAATCCTGGAAAGACGATGGATAATCCGGCTCAATTCTGACCGTATGAACTACGAGTCCAAACGAATCGCCGGGACCGGGAGCCAGACTTACCAAGGTTCCATTACCGGGCTTTGGCGCGCACACGATAATGGCCGGGTTCTTTGCAGGGGTCCACGGGAAATCCTTCTCGCACAAGCGCGGTTTGTTCGCTGCGATCTGGGGATTTACTTCGCCCATGTGCGAGATGAAAAGCGAACCGGCCTTCCAGTCGGGACAGAAAATCTCGGTGAAGGTAGTATTCGAAAAAGCTCTTTGCAGTGCTCCGACAAGCGCAGCGGTGAGCACGTCACCTTCGCCGGCATATCCAATGCCCCTGGACATCGCTTTTGATGCCTCCATAAACGGCACCGTGTCGAGTGGGGGTTCCGCGCTGTTGAACGCTAGAAAGTTCATGCTGAAAGCGGAGTAACCGCCGTCATCGAGAAGCTGCCTCAATCCGAGGCCTACGCGGATCGATCTACGGTGCGCCTCCACCGGCGCGGTAATTTCGTAGACGGCACAGTCGGTTTCATACTCGCGTTGTATATCTTCCTCGCGGACTTGCGCGACATAGTCAGCGAGGGGTCCAGTGCCCTGTTGGTCCACGTGAATGCCAAAAACATTCTGCAGTACAGCATCCTCCACTGCGAAATCGCCCATGCCGGGAAAAGTGTCGCCTATGCGCAACGCCTTGGTATTGCGAAAGTGCTTGGCGGCAAGCGCGCCGCGCGCATAGCTCGCGGCGCGCTCGTAAATTCGCGCGTCTTCGTAGTGGCCCGCGACGATTTCGTAGCGTTTTCCCATGCGGCGGAGAACGGACGCGAGGTCCTGCACGCCGTGTATACCGTGGTTATACATGAGACGAATGGGATCGGCGCTTTGGGTAAAACGCGCGTCAACCGTGGTGTCGAGCATAAGGAGAGGCAATTGGGTTCGCGCAAGTATTTCGGCGGATTCGAGGGAGGGTGAATACGCAAGATGCACGCTGACAATAAGGTCGACCCCTTCAGACTCGAAATGCGCGACGGCTTCGGCATACTCGTCGCGAACGCGGCAGACGTTCACGCGGACCACATCAAGATCTTTTTTAATAAACTGCGCAGTAATCGCGTTCAGCATTTTGGTAAAGGCGGATCGCACTTCTGGCATGGTGTCATCGTAGAGTTTCAGGTAGAGGAGTAGAAGGCCGACCTTGGGTTTCATCGCTTTTCTTTCGTGAAGGTATAGGGGACGCCAAGTGGGTGTTTTCCAGTGCAGGCGGCGTAGGTGTTCAAATATGTGTCGTAGGCGGTGATGATCGCGACCGCGGCTTTACCGCGTAATGCGGAGATGCGCGTCACCGGGCTTTTGGTCATGGTGGCATTAAAAGCTACCAACGCGCCTCTGGCGGCGGCGGTGTCTTCATTTCGTTGCACGTATACGGGTAGTGGGGCGAACAGGGTCGCAATGAGATTTTGAAAATGTGCGCCCTTTGCGGCGCCGCCGGACAAAATCACTGAATCGATTTTGCGCGCGTCTTTCAGAGTTTGAAACACGCGAAAAAGTTCAAAGCACATGCCGCAGGAGACCGCGCGCAAGAAATCGGCGGCAGTGGTATCGGCACTAACGCCGAAGAACGTGCCCGCACCCTGATATGCACTGTCTATGGGATTTGCCTGCATGAGCCAGGGGATGCAGACCATCCCATCCGGGGGGAGTAGTGATTCTCGGAAAATTTGGTCGGCGGCTTGCAATGTGTTCTTTTTGCGCGATCCCGCGAATTGCGCGAGCGCCCAATCCCACGCGGAGTTGCCGGTGAGTAACGGGAGGATGACTATGCGGTCGTCCTTATCTGCTCCCCGGACGACAAATTGGAGTCCAGCGAAGCCAAGCCCATGTTTCGAGATTTTAAAATTCCCTACCCAAGCCGTGCCAAGCGATATCTGCAATGGATTCGTTGAGACACCAGAAACCGATAGCAAGCCTGCTTCCTGATCCATATATGGGCCAGCCACGATGAGGTTTGAGTTGAGCAGGCAAAAGCGCGCGGATGCGGCTAGGCTCAATGGGTGCGTGGCGTTAGTTTTGCGCAATGGTGCAAACTGATTTTCCCGAAGCGACGGTATCAGTGAGACGATAGGCCCGGTGCCCAGTTTTCCCGTGGATGGCGAATAGGTCCCGATCTGTAATGCGCTTCCACGGTCCTGAAACCAACGGCCGGTGAAGGTATGATAGAGGTATTCGCCCGCGCCGATAAACATGGCGTTTTTGCTTTTGCACAGTTCAGGATGGTTCGTGATAAGCCATTTGAGGCGACCGAGTCCCGCGGGCATCCAATTGTTCAGCATTCTTGCGCGCCACCATGCCTCAGTTTTGCGCTTGCGTTCTACGCGACTACACTCGTTGCCACGCGCGTCGCTCCAGAGGATCATGTTGGTGAACGGCTTGCGGGATGTTCGATCTACGACGATGGTGCTGCCGCCTTGCGCGGCGATTCCGATAGCGGTGACATTTTTCCATCGTGCGCCAACATGGACCCGAAGTTCACGCATGGTGACATCGAGCGCGTTGTTCAGAGCAGCGATGGGTGTTTCCCGCCAGCCAGGTTTCGAGGAAATGACGGCCAAGGGGTGCTGAGAGAGGGCAAGGACCTTGCCTGATCGCGCGTCGAAAGCAGCCGCTTTGAACACAGTCGTGCCGGCGTCGATGCCTATCAGAACTCCGTTGCGCACGCTGTAGCCCCTTTGGTCCATTGAAGGTTCACAGTGTGCGGCACGGCGCGAAGGGGAGTCAACGCGGATTTCAGTAGCGGGGCGGGCGTTCCTTTTGCGATACTATCGGGCCGTCGCCGCGTAATCCTGCGGGGCGGTTTTCCAACACGAACCATAGGAGTCCCGTTGTGTCATGCGCATGAGTCAATTGGTTGGTCATCGGTACAAAGAGCGGCCCGCGGAAGCGACGCTGGAGAGTCACGCGCTGTTGTTGCGCGGGGGATATGCGCGCCAGGTCGCGAACGGTATTTATTCGCTGCTACCGGCTGGATTGCGCGTGATTCGCAAGATCGAGCGTATTGTGCGCGAAGAAATGGATGGCATCGGGGGGCAGGAGGTGTTGATGCCGCTTGTTCAGCCGCGCGAGTTGTGGGACGAGTCCGGAAGATACAATGGCGTCGGGCCGGAGCTGGCGCGGTTCAAGGATCGCGCGGGACACGATATGGTGCTTGCGATGACGCACGAAGAAGGCGTCGTGCATTTGTGCCGCAACGAGATTCACAGCTACGCGCAGTTGCCTTTCATGGTGTATCAAATCCAGACCAAGTTTAGGGACGAACCACGGTCGCGCGGCGGACTCATCCGCGTGCGCGAGTTTACGATGAAGGACGGCTACTCGTTCCATCGCACAGCGGAAGACCTCGAAGCGTACTACGAGAAGTGCTACGCGGCGTATGAACGCATCTTCCAGCGGGCCGGCCTGCCGCAGGTGGTCGCGGTTGCGTCGGACACGGGAATGATGGGCGGAAAAATCGCGCATGAATTTATCCTGCTGACCGAAGTGGGGGAGGACACAATCGCGACCTGTGCCGATACGGATTATTTCGCAAACCTTGAAGTTGCCACTGGCAAAATCGAGGCATTTCCCGCGGATGAGAATCCGCTCGAAAAAGTTGCGACGCCGGACAGGAAGACTATCGAGGACGTGGCGCAATTCCTGGGGATAGAGACGCGGCAGACAGCCAAGGCGGTGTTTTACGAGAATGACGCGGAAGGCCGGCCCGTGGTGGCGCTGATTCGCGGCGATCGCGATGTGAACGAGATGAAGCTTGCGAAGATCATTCAGATTCCGCCTGCGCCCGCGAGCGATGCCCGGATTCGGGCGGGCGGCGCGGAACCGGGGTACGCGTCGCCGATGGGCCTTGACGCGGCGAAATGGCGGATCGTCGTCGATCATACGGTGGCGGAATCTAACAACCTCGTAGCAGGCGCCAACGAAGAAGGTTTTCACTACACCAATTTCAATCTGGCGCGTGATCTGCCCGGAGTGAGCACGGTGGATATCTGCGCCGTGAAAGATGGCGACCGGACACCGGACGGCAATGGAGTCATCACGCTGCAACGCGGCATCGAAGTGGGCAACATATTCCAGCTTGGCACGAAATACACCGAGGCGATGGGCATGACCTATAGCGACGAGGCGCAGCAGACCTGTGTGCCGATCATGGGTTGCTACGGCATCGGCATCGGACGTCTGATGAGTTCGATCATGGAAGTGCATCGGGACCAGTACGGGCCGAAGTGGCCGATGTCCGTTGCGCCGTGGCAGGTGCATTTGAACGCACTGAAACTAACGGCGCCAGGCGTCAAGGAAACGGCGGAAGAACTGTATGCCGGACTGACCGCCGCAGGATACGAAGTCATCTACGACGATCGCGATGAACGCCCCGGCGTGCAATTTGCGGATGCCGATTTGCTGGGTGTGCCGTTGCGCCTCGTTGTCAGCGAACGCAATCTTAAGGAAAACAAGATCGAGTGGAAGAATCGCTTTACCGGGGAGTCCGGCACAATGGACCGAACGGATGTCAAAGCTTGGGTCTCATTTCAGATCGCGGCCGTATGAAGCGCGGTGCGTTATGGGGACAGCCACTGGCAACGAAAACACGTTGCCGGCGAAAGTCCGCTAAGTCGCGCCTAATTCTTGAGTTTTCCTCTCCAGGCGATCGTTTCGCCTGTTGAAGTTAGAACTGTCACAATGACGATTTCGCCTCGGATGTCGTCCTGGGTGGGTGCTTCGAGATAGCCTTTGATGATTGCTGCCATGTTCGGACCAATGGTGATTGGGGATGTGAGGAGAAGGGTTTCATCGGCCATAGCGTCGTGCGTTTCTTGATCAATCGTGATTGGGGCCAACTTATAGTTTAGCGTGGTCTTATCCGGTAGTTGAGGGGCAAGGGATGAGCGCCTGCGGCGGTCGGGTTGAATGCGGATGCTTTGGAAATCCAGTGTGACGGGGTTATTTGATTGATTCAATATGGCTGCGGTTATGCGAATGGAATTCTCGATCGGTGAACCGTAAATCGGCAGGATGCCGACGCCATTGTGCCAAAGCATGGGCGTTTCTTCATCCGCGAGGACGATTCCTTCCCGTACAAAGAAATCGCGGTTCGTAAACACGTAAGCATTAATGGTTGCCTTACGCCATTCAGCGTTGACATCCTGGAATTGCGCGTTCTGCATGGACACGAAACGCAAACAGGTCAAACCGGAACTCAATATCATCACCAGAAACACAGGACTGTAAGTCGCGGTGCGCCGAAGAAAAGATGAACTCCAGATTGCTTGAACACAAGATAGAAAGTTGTGCCGCAAGAAGTACCACCTTCCAAGATTTGCTCGATATTGAAAGTTGCTGAAAGCCACTGCCGGAAACAGCGGCTGTATTCTAGTATGGATTCCGGGGCAAGGAAGGGAGAGAAAATGAGAAACATGCGAGAGAATGGGAATCAGGTGGAAGGTCGCCATTAACGCGGGATGCGGCGTTTTTTCCGTTTGTTGGGCATGTTTGATACACTCGGTCGTTTTTCTACCCATGACTTTGGAGCGTATATGGCGGAGCTGGCGGCAGTGGACCCGTGGAAGCGGATTGCGCAAATTATCGAAGTGGCTGATCGCGAAGGTTTGGCGGACTATCTTGCCACGTTATCGCCGCCGGAGTTGGCGCGTGCGTTGACGATGCTCGACGATTCGACGCGAGGGCAGCTCTTGATCCTGCTCGAACCCGAAGACGCCGCCGACTTGCTCGAGGAGCTGCACGAGTCACAGGGCGCCGATCTTTTGGAAGAGTTGCCGGCGGGTAAGGCCGCGGCAATTCTGGACGAGATTGACAGCGATCAGCGGGTCGATATCATGCACGAGCTGGACAAGCTCGATCTTGAAGCGATCCTCAAAGAGATGAGGCCCGACGAGGCGGAAGACGCGCGCGCGCTTCTCGCTTACGGCCAGAAAACGGCTGGCGGCCTGATGATCACCGAGTATCTCGCGTACAACGCGAAACTGACGATTGACGACGTGTTACACGATCTCCGGTCGAACGCCGAGCGGTATTCCGACTATGCGGTGCAATATGTATACGTGATTTCCGAGACAGGCGTGCTCGAAGGCGTGGTGCGGCTGCGCGATCTCGTGTTGTCGCCCGGCCATACGCCGTTGTCCGCCATTGCCATCGGCAACCCGTTTCAGGTGCGCGACACCGATACGTTAAGCGACCTCGCGCAATTTTTCAGCCGTCACATCTTTTTTGGCGTGCCGGTCGTGGACAACTTCAAACGGCTTGTTGGCGTCGTGCAACGAGCGGACGTTCAAAAAGCCAGTGGCGAAGCCGCGATGAATACGTTTCAGCGGTTCGCGGGTATTATCGGCGGTGATGAACTTCGCAGCATGCCCGTAAGAATTCGTTCTTCCCGCCGATTAGCATTCCTCTCGGTCAACATATTACTCAACCTGATTTCGGCCAGCGTAATTGCGGTGTATGAAGAAACTTTGCAGGCCGTCATCGCGCTGGCGGTATTTTTGCCGATACTTTCGGACATGAGCGGCTGCTCGGGCAATCAGTCTGTTGCAGTCAGTATTCGTGAACTTTCGCTTGGGCTCGTACAGCCACGCGATTTTCTCCGCGTGTGGTGGAAAGAAGCGCAGGTCGGCATCATTAATGGATTTGCGCTCGGATTTATGTTGTCCGCGGTGGCATTCATTTGGAAGGGCAGCATCGTGCTGGCGCTGGTTGTGGGTATGGCCCTTGCCGTAAATACGCTGCTTTCGGTCTGCCTAGGCGGCCTGATACCGCTCACCATTCGTCGAATCGGTATCGATCCGGCCCTTGCGGCATCGCCCATTCTGACCACCTTTACGGACATGCTCGGGTTTTTCCTGGCCCTGTCGTTCGCGGCGATATGCCTGAGCTACGGTTGGCTCTAGGCTACTTTCAATGATTGAAGAGTTCATCGAAACGCTTACCGGTGGCCGCGACCTGTCGCGCACCCAGTCTGCCGAAGCGATGCGCGCGCTCATGAGCGGAACCGCCACCCCGGCGCAAATGGCTGGTTTTCTCGTGGCGCTGCGCATGAAAGGCGAGACGGTAGAGGAAATCGCGGGATTGGCGGAAACGATGCGCTCCTTTGCGACACCGATTGTTACAAGCAGAACGCCCCTGATCGATACCTGCGGCACGGGCGGCGATCGGTCGGGGACCTTCAACATTTCCACGACCGCGGCCTTCGTTGTCGCGGGCGCTGGTGTCGCCGTTGCGAAACACGGCAACCGCAGTGCGTCCAGCCTTTGTGGAAGCGCCGATGTGCTCGAGAAACTGGGTGTAAACATCAATGCCACTCCCGGACAAGTAGGCCGCTCCATTGATGAAATTGGCATTGGTTTTTTATTTGCGCGGTCGCTACACACCGCGATGAAAAATGTCGCGGCAGTGCGGCAGGAATTGAAGATTCGGACAGTGTTCAATTTGCTTGGCCCATTGACGAATCCCGCGGGCGCCTGCGGACAGGTGATAGGTGTGCCCGATCCGGGGTTAATCGAGAAACTCGCGGCAGTATTGGCAATGTTGGGTACGCGGCGTGCGTTTGTTGTGTCAGGTTCTGATGGTCTGGATGAGATCACACTCAGCGGATTGACGCACGTCGCCGAAACATCAAATGGAAAAGTGGTCCGCTACGAATTGGCCCCCGCGGCGCTAGGCCTGCAAGGCGCTGATCGTGCCGCGTTGCTTGGTGGTGACGCGGAAGTCAACGCGGAAATTCTGCGCGGCGTTTTGACCGGCAAGCGGGGGCCGCACCGCGATATCGTATTGCTGAACGCGGCCGCGGGTATTCTCGCGAGTGAGGACGGCGCTGCGGATTGGCTCAATGCCATTGCGCGCGCGAGCGAAAGCATCGACAGCGGCGCTGCACTTGCCAAGCTGGATGCATTAGTGGATGATTCCCACCGTGCCGCGTAGGGGACGCGGCGTGACACGCGACGGGTGAAGGTCATGATCCTGGACGAGATTTGCGCGCACAAACGCGTCGAGGTAGACGAGGCCAAGCACCGCGTACCTTTGCACGAACTCGAAGAGCGCCTCGAACAACGCCGTAAGCCGCGGGATTTTCGCGGCGCGTTGCGGCAGGAAGGCATCAGCCTGATTGCGGAGGTCAAGCGCGCATCGCCCACGCTCGGCACGTTCATGGAGAACATCGATCCGGCGGAACTCGCGGGGGTCTATAAGCAGTCCGGCGCGCGGGCAATTTCAGTGCTTACGGACGAGAAGTTTTTCAAGGGCACGCTCGCCGACCTGTCGGCGGTGCATGCCGCGGTGCCGATTCCGTGTCTGCGCAAGGAATTCGTCATCGACGAATACCAGATTTACGAGGCGCGGGCCGCCGAAGCGGACGCAATCCTGCTCATTGTCAAATGCCTGTCCGATCAGCAGATCAAAGACTATCTCCAGCTCGCGCGGCGCCTCGGCATGGCGGTGTTGGTCGAGACGCATACCGCGGAAGAGATCGAGCGCGCAATCAGCGCAGGTGCGCATATTATTGGCATTAACAACCGCGATTTGACGACTTTCACCGTGGATATCAATATTACGCTGGAACTCAAAAAGCATGTTCCCGGCGGATATGTGCTTGTCAGTGAAAGCGGAATCCATACCCGCGAACACGTGCGACGGCTCGATGACGGCGGCATTGACGCCATACTCGTAGGCGAGGCACTGGTCAAAAGCGGCGACGTAAGCGGAAAAATCCGGGAATTGCTGGGCCTCGGCGATGGACTTTGAGCGGCGCGCTGAACGCATTTGGTGTGCGCAACGCCGGTATTGGTAGGCTTTCACCTTGCACTGCTACGTTCCAAAGGTTAAGATTTGCGGGATTACCTCGTTGGAAGACGCGCTGGCGGCGTGCGAGTTCGGCGCGGATGCGCTTGGGTTCAACTTTGCCGAAGAAGCCAAGGCCCGCAACCGTTACATTGATCCTGACGACGCCGCGGCGATTGTCGCACAGCTTCCACCGTTCGTCATTACAGTGGCGGTGTGCGTGAACGACTCGACGGAGCGCATGCTCGAATACCGCACGTTTCTAGATCGCATGCAGTTGCACGGAGAGGAACCGGTAGAGCAGTGCAGCGTCTTCGGGGCGAACGCGATCAAAGCCTTTCGCGCGAGGCCGGGGTTCGACGTCGCGGCAATGCGCGGGTACGAATCGGCCGGCGCGTATTTATTGGACGCGTTCGCGCCGGATGCGCGCGGGGGAACCGGCAAGACATTTGATTGGGACGTTGCGCGCGCGGGCGTTTCGCTGGGAAAGCCCCTGTTTCTCGCAGGTGGGTTGACGCCGGAAAACGTCGCCGAAGCGGTACGGATAGTGCGGCCTTACGCCGTTGATACGGCGGGCGGGGTCGAGTCCGCTCCCGGGAAGAAGGACCATGCCAAGCTCAAAGGCTTCATCGAAAACGCCAAGCGCGCCGTATCCGTTTCCGGATAGCCGCGGCCGTTACGGACGTTTCGGCGGGCGATACGTCCCCGAGACGCTGATGCACCCGCTGATGGAACTCGAACGCGCGTACGCGACCGCGCAACGCGACGACGTATTCCAGGCCGAGTTGGCCAATCTTCGTGAACACTATGTTGGACGTCCCACGCCACTTTACTTCGCAAACAGGCTCACGCATCACCTCGGCGGCGCCAAGGTCTATTTCAAACGCGAAGACCTCGCGCACACCGGGGCGCACAAAATAAACAACGCGCTAGGCCAGACACTTCTTGCCAAGCGCATGGGCAAACAGCGCATCATCGCGGAGACGGGGGCAGGGCAACACGGGGTTGCAACGGCGACGGCTTGCGCGCTGCTCGGTCTTGAATGCGAAGTGTACATGGGCACAGAGGACATGGAGCGCCAAAAGCTCAACGTCTTCCGCATGAAATTATTGGGGGCAAAAGTCACTCCTGTCGACTCCGGCACGAAGACTCTCAAAGACGCTATTAACGAGGCCATGCGCGATTGGGTCACCAATATCACCGATACGCACTACGTGTTGGGGACAGTCGAGGGACCCCATCCGTACCCGGTCATTTGCCGCGACTTTCAGAAAATTATCGGCGAAGAAACGCGCGTACAAATCATGGCCCAGGAAGGCCGGTTGCCTGACCTTTTGATTGCCTGCGTGGGCGGAGGCAGCAACGCGATTGGCCTTTTTTTTGAGTTCATCAAAGACGACGCTGTGAAAATGATTGGTGTTGAAGCGGGTGGGCACGGCCCCGCAAGTGGCAAGCACGCTGCGCGGTTCGCAGGTGGCGTGGTCGGCATGCTGCATGGCGCGATGAGTTACGTGTTGCAGGACGCGCACGGCCAAATCATGGGCACGCACAGCGTTTCGGCCGGCTTGGACTATCCCAGCATCGGCCCGGAACACGCGTACTGGCACGACATAGGCCGCGTGGACTATGCGTACGCCAATGACGACGAAGCGTTGGAAGCGTTCAAACTTGCGAGCCGCCTGGAAGGTATCATTCCCGCGCTCGAGAGCGCCCATGCCATTGCGCACGCGGCAAAAGTGGTGCCCGAAATGAAAAAAGACGAAGTCGTGATCATTAACATGTCGGGACGCGGTGACAAAGACGTGCATCAGGCCGCGCGGTTTTTGCTGGAAGGGGACGATGCACTATGAACCGCATTGATGCACGTTTCCAGGAGTTGGCGCAACGCGGCGAAACCGCGTTCATTCCCTATATAACCGCCGGTGACCCGACCCTCGCCCAGACACTGAAGATTGTGTTGGAACTCGAACGAGCAGGGTGCGACGTTGTGGAACTGGGCGTGCCGTTTTCCGATCCTATCGCGGATGGCGTCGTGAACCAGGAAGCCTCGCAACGCGCGTTGATTCATCATGTAACTTTGCACGACGTCGTGTCATTGGTGCGCCAATTGCGCAAGACATCGGAAATCCCCGTGGTGCTTTTCACGTACTATAATCCGGTGCTTGCCTATGGCGCCGAGTCATTCGCAGAAGATTGCAACGCCGCGGGCGTGGACGGTGTGTTGTGCGTCGATTTGCCGCCGGAGGAAGACGATGAATATAAAAAGGCGATGGACGCCCATGGCATTGCAACCGTGTTTCTAGCGGCCCCGACGAGCACATCCGAACGCATAGCGATCATCGGCAAGAATTCGACCGGGTTCGTATACTACGTGTCGCGTACTGGAGTCACGGGGGAACGCGCGGATATTGTCTCCACGGTGCAGGGCATGGTAGCGTCGATCAAGCGACACACTTCGACGCCTGTCGCGGTGGGTTTTGGCATATCCAACGCGGCGCAAGCCGCGGAAGTCGCCGGATATGCCGACGGCGTGATTGTGGGCAGCGCGATCGTGCGTTTGATTGGTATTCACGGCGAATCGGCTGAAACACCCCGAAAAGTTTTTGAATTTGTAAAGCCACTGGTTGATGCTACAAAATCGCGGTCTTCCGTGAATGTGTAATTCAGGCGCCTCGTGGAATCCCTCAACTACTAACCCCAAGCGAAGAACCGACTAATCATGCCGCAATACGACACACAAATTCTGAACACGCTGATCGCGATCATCTCATTCATCATCGGCGCCATGGTGGGAAGTTTTCTCAACGTGTGCGTGTACCGGTTGCCGAAAGGCGAGTCGATTGTGAAGCCGCGGTCGCGGTGCCCGAAGTGCGAGACGAGTATCGCGTGGTATGACAATTTGCCCATCGTGAGTTGGCTGCTCTTGGGCGCGAAATGCCGCAATTGCAAGACGCCGATAAGCTGGCAGTATCCGCTTGTGGAAGCGATTACGGCCGTGCTGTTTTCCGCGGTGTTCCTGCAATATGGCCTCACGCTCGCTACGCCGGTATACATGCTACTTGCAGCCGCGTTGGTGCTGGTGACGTTTGTGGATTTGACCGACTGGACCATCCCGAACGAAGTGACGTATCCGGGCATTCCACTCGGACTTGCGTGCGCCGTCGTTACAATGTTTTACCCCGCAAGCGGGTTGGTGGTTTTCGGCCCACCGAGTGTACCTATCTTTAGCGCGCTGTTGGGTGTCTTAATCGGCGGCGGGATTCTGTACTTGTTGGACAAGGCGGCGCTCGCGGTATTGGGCAAGCGGGGAATGGGATTTGGTGATGTGAAACTGCTTGCCATGCTCGGAGCATTTTTCGGATGGCCCGGCGTGTTGATGATCATGGCCATTGCCGCCTTTGCCGGCGCTGGTCTGGGATACACCCTCATACTTCTTCAACGGTCCAAGGGTGGGGAAGAGGGTGGACATTACATTCCCTTCGGTCCCTACCTCTCGTTTGGAGGTGTTGTCGTCATGCTCTTCGGGCAGTGGATTTACACTACCTGGATGTCGAGCATGAACCTTCAACCATAAGGAATTTTTCCCGTGCTTCGTTATCTTACCGCCGGCGAGTCCCACGGACGGGGCGTATTCTGCATCCTTGATGGAATCCCCGCCGGGCTCCGGCTAAAGCCCGACGATATTAATTTTTGGCTCGCGGAACGCCAAAAGGGCTACGGGCGCGGTGGCCGGCAACGCATCGAGAAGGACGAGGTCGATATCCTCGCCGGAATGCGCGGCGGCATTACGCTGGGCGGCCCGATTCTGATGGGCGTGTGGAACAGGGACTTCAAAAACTGGACCGACGCAATGGACCCGTGGAAACCCTCGAGCGGGCCGCGCGCAGTGAAAGTCGTGCAACCGCGGCCAGGTCACGCGGACCTCGTGGGCGCGATGAAGTATGAGCAGGACGACTGCCGCAATATTCTGGAGCGCGCCTCCGCGCGCGAGACAGCGGGCAGGGTCGCGGCCGGCGCGTTATGCCGTAAACTACTCGCGGAATTTGGCGTGGACTTGGCGAGCCACGTCATCCAGATCGGTCCAGTAATCGCCAAGACAGACAAAATCGCCTCGACGGACATTCGTAAGCTCTCCATGAAATCGCCGGTGCGTTGTTGCGACAAGGACGCCGGTGCGGACATGGTGAGCGTCATTAAGAAATGCAAGCAGGACAAAGATTCCGTCGGCGGTATTGTGGAAGCGCGCGCGTGGGGCCTGACCGCGGGCATCGGGACTTTTACGCAATGGGACCGGAAACTTGACGCGCGCATCGCGCACGCGATGATGAGCATTCAAGCGGTGAAAGGGATCGAAATCGGTATCGGATTCCGCGGCGCGGGGCGCGTGGGCAGCAAATTCCACGATGAAATTGTCCGGGGCAACAAAGGCGGCGCGGCAGGGAAGTACCGGCGGTTGTCGAATAACCTCGGCGGAACCGAGGGCAGTATGTCGACGGGCGAAGAACTCGTCATCCGAGTCATGAAAAAGCCGATCTCGACGCTGATGAAACCTTTGCGCACGGTGAATATCGAAACGCTCGAGCCTGCCCTTGCCGTGCTGGAACGCAGCGATACCTGCGCCGTGCCCGCGTTGGCGATTATTGTCGAATCCGCGCTGGCGCTCGTGTTGGCGGAATTTTATATCGAGAAGTTCGGGGGCGACACCGTGGCGGAAATGAAACGCAATTTCGACGGGTATGTCGCGGCGATCAATGCGCGCTAATCCGGACCGTGAAGCCGGCAAGGCCGCCTTGCTGCCGTGAATGACGTTTCGTTGGCAACCGGCATTTTCCCCATCGCGCTACCCACGCCATTTATCGTTGGGCCCGTCAACGCTTTTCTGGTCAAACGTGATCCGGTTTTGCTCGTCGACACCGGAGTGGGGACCGAGGAAAGCTTTGATGCGTTGACTGCGGGACTGGCGGCTTGTGGAATCGCGCTTCGGGATGTCGAAGCGATTCTTGTCACGCACGGGCATATAGATCATATAGGCCAACTCGCGCGGCTCATTGACGAGTCAGGGGCGAAGTCGTATGCCCACGAGTCCGTCGCGCCGCATGTCGGCGATCTCCACGAGGCGGAGCAGAAATCCCGCGCGTTTCTGTTAAACGTATTTCACGAGTTCGGCGTTCCACAGGAAATAATCGAGCTAACCTCACGCGCCCGGGAATCCTTCAAGGGAATGGCCGGTACGCCAAAGATTGACCACGTGTTGCGCGAGGGGGAGACCATCTTTGGTTTTGAGGTGCTGCATGTGCCGGGCCATTCGTCGTCCGACACGCTTTTTGTCGATGGCCAGAACCGGAACGCGATCACCGGGGACCACGTGCTCAAAGGCGTGAACCCGACCCCGCTCATTCGGCGGGACTATGCCACCGGCAAGCGCGTGAAAAGCCTGCTGGAGTATGAACAATCGCTTCAGCGGACACGGCTACTTGACCTGGTTACGATGTATCCGGGACATGGATCTGTTATTACGGACCCTGGAGAGGTCATTGAGCGTATCCTCGCGCGCCACGATCGGCGCACCCAGAAGGTGCTCGATCGGATTCGGGAAACGCCAGCGACTCCGCATCAGGTTTCGCTGACCTTGTTTCCTCAACTCCCTCCTGAACACACCTACCTCGCATTGTCAACGGCCATTGGGCATTTGGATGTACTCGAGAAGAGGGGAGAGGCTTGCGCCAATCGCGAGAATGGTGTTTACTCATATTCAGCATGAACGTACTGCTAGCCATGACTCTGTCCGCTCTCGGCAGGAATTAGACAAATCAGATGACCACTCCATTTGGGATTTTGCGATTTCACGAGCAGTTCTTTGAACGCATCTGGGGTGGTCAACGGCTCAGCACGCTCTACGGAAAGCCCACTCCCAAGGATCGCCCTATCGGTGAAGCTTGGCTTATTTCCGATCACCCGTCCGCGCCAAGCGTTGTGCGGGATGGTCCTCACGCAGGGCGGACATTGCACGATTTGGTGGTGGAAGACCCGGTATCACTGCTGGGTTCGATAGAACGTCTTACTCCGGGTGGCCGCTTCCCGCTGCTGTTAAAGATATTAGACGCGAATGAGCCCCTCTCCGTTCAGGTTCATCCCGATGACGAAACCGCAATAGCCTCGCAAGAACCAGACGTCGGCAAAACCGAAATGTGGTATGTCATTCATGCTGAACCCGGGTCACAACTTTTCGTGGGAATTGAGCCAGGGGCAACCGGGGAAAAAATCAAAGATGCCATTACAAGAGGGACCTTAGAGAATTTTCTCGTTCGCCGGGACGTCGCCGCCGGCGATTCGGTTCTTGTCGAAGCAGGAACAGTACATGCAATCGGGGGCGGAATCCTCCTCGCTGAAATTCAGCAAAACAGCGATCTCACCTATCGTCTTTACGATTGGAACCGTTGTGATGCTAATGGTAAAAGGAGGGAGCTTCATATTGAAAAAGGCCTTCGCGCAACGAATCTCGCCGCTTTTCCAGCGTGGCGTGAGGCTTCTGGACATAAAAATAGGGAAATAAAGATTACCAGTACGAAAGTCCTCTCACTATCAGACTATTTCGTCACGACGCATTTGTGTATTCATGGAGAATGTGAAGTCGAAAAACCGGGACAGTTTCTAATCCTGTTTTCCATAAATTGCACATTAGGTGTTTCATGCGGAACAGGGAAAACAATAATTGAACCCGGATCATGTGGTTTGATATCTGCCGATGAAAAATCAATTACAATCGCAGGCGCGGGTGAGGCTTTATTGTATTCGGCTTGGCCGCTTGATTCTTAATCCGCGCGCGGAACGAATTGAAGCGCCAACCGGACCAGCACTAAATCGAGACAAACGCAAATCTAAGCGTCGTCCGTGCAAACCACGGAGGATTCAGACCGCAATTGGTCGAATCCAATTCCAGAATTGTCGCGGCGGGGTTTGTACCAAAGCTCATATGCCGCGTCACCGTCGTTCATCGCCGCCCGAATGGAAAGGATTGGCTTTCGCAGGAACGCCCAGTCGCCAAATTCACCAAATTTGCGGGCCGACTTTACGAGGTGGGCCGACCGCATATTTTTATAGCGGAGACCCCGTTTGCGGGCCAGCACGCGGAGCCGTCTGGCGAAATCATAATCTTCGGTGCATAACAGCGTTTCGTCGAATCCATGCATCGCGGCAAAGTTTTCGGCGGAGGTGTAAAAGAGAAACATTGAGAGGCCGGTAAAGGACAGGGCGGTTTGGACCAAGCCATGTGTAAAACGTATTCCCAGGCTGTCCCGGTCGTACCGCGTGCGTGCGACTCCACCTCCAATATAGCGGCCGCTATCGAGCGTGCGGCGGACCTCGGAAAGCAAATTCTCCGACATGTGGTCGTCGGCGTCTACGAAAACCAGATAGTCGCCGGTGGCAGCCGCAGCGCCCCGGTTGCGCACGGTTGAGATGCACCGGACCTCCACAGGCACGACACGAGCGCCCAACGACAGCGCAACGCTTGCGGTGCAGTCGGTGCTCATATTGTCCGCGACTACAATCTCCACGGGCTTACCCAGATGGGCTTCGGCGCGCCGAATTGACGCGATGGTGGCAGGCAGAAACTGCTCTTCATTGTAAGCGGGAATTACGACTGAAATCTGATTCAGATGTCCTCCGATCCACTGCGGCATGCCCTCATGTCTCAGCTTCATTCTACCGTGCTAACGACAATCCCTTACGTAATTGTCGTTTGCTACACCTAGCAGTGGTATGGTGGCTAATAGGATACCTGAATCACATTTGAAATAAAAATTCATTTCAGCCTGAATTATGTTCCATATTGGCGCGATTCATGCCTTGCTTCACGGAAAACGTTACTTCATGACGAACAGTTTAAGACGCTCGGACTCGGAATTCAACGGACAAACATGAACTGACCCTGCTATGCAGTTTGAAGACGCACAGCTGGTGTACCTGTGTTTGGACGGGGACACCGACGCATTCGGCCGGTTGGTGGAACACTATCAAGGGGCCGTATTCGCCACTGCATACTATTATGTGGGGCGGCACGGCGCAGCGGAGGATGTCGCGCAGGACGCTTTTTTTCAGGCGTACCGGAACCTTCGGCGACTGAACGATCCGCACAGTTTTGGACCCTGGTTACGCGAAATCACCAGCCGCACCGCGGCGAACTGGCTTCGCAAGCACGCAAAGCGACTGAACAGTGAAACGCCGCTTCCTTATAAGCGGCCCATATCAATTGAAGATCACAGGCAGGGACCAGCAAGCGATGCCGAGCGAACGGAGTTGTACGATCGCATTCAACGCGCGGTGGACACCTTGCCGGAACGGTACCGGTTACCGGTTGTGTTGCGGTTCCTTCAAGAGCTTAGCTATGAAGAAATTAGCGAGTTCACCGGGGAATCCCAAGAGGAAATTCGAGGAATTTTACAACAAGCGGTCCGGAAGTTACGCGATTCGCTGCAAGACGAAGGCAAAGGTGAGTCAAATTGGTTTCGTGTACGCAAATAGAGAATAGCCTTCAGGCATATATCGACGGCGAAGTCGGCGCGTCGGAGCGCGCTATATTCGAGCAGCATGTCGATGAGTGCCCTATCTGCAAGGATTCCTTGCGTGCGCAACAGCGGGCCAACGCGATGCTGTTCTCGGCGTACTCGGGCGAACGCCTCACGCATTCGTTACGGTACCGGATCGTTGCGCACCTGCCTGAAATCGAATCGGTGCGTATTCACGACTCCGTAGTCGATCTCATCAACGAACGGGCCAAACACCCCATTTCGTTGTGGGGGCGCGTTGGACGGTTGATGCCTGTGGCGGCGATCGCGATTCTTTTGTTTGTCACGCTGGTCCTGCGATACAGCCTGCCCGAAACGCCGGAGCCGCTCGTCGCGATGTCGATTGGCGTCGTGACCGCGGCGTCGGGCGTCACGGTACACGCACCCAAAGACGCGCCCAGCGGCGAGCCGGCTGGCTTGAGTGAATTCGTCCTGCGTGGGGATCAATTGGAAACCAGATCCGGCAGCGGGATCATGTTGTCGTTGACCGGGCCGACTTCATTGAAGATCGGCGAAAACTCCCGCGTCCGTGTCGAAGATGCGCGCAGCGTCATGTTGGACTACGGGCGCATCTGGCTTGATGTTGGTCGTGACGGGCGACTGTTCAAAATTCATACGCCGCGGGGCCAAGTCACTGTTTTCGGCACGGTGTTCAGTGTTTCGCACATCAACAACGAAACACAGGTAACGGTCGAACGTGGCGAAGTGCAAGTCACGGAAGGCGATGAATTCCGGCAGGTTGAAGGTGGCCAACAGGTCGTTGCAAAGTCCGCCGGCGAATTGACCGAGCCCGCGCTCGTGAATTCCCGCCAGGAGCATTCGTGGGCGCGCCGGATTATGCCAGACTCGGAAGCGGAGAAGTTGTTTAGCCGGCGTCTGCAATCGCGTTCGCCTTCGGGTGAATTGCCTTCGCGGCAGGTTTACATGGTCAGCCCGTACACGCAGGAAGTCACGGCAATACGGTTGTACTGGCAGCCAGACCAATTTCTGACCGGACATTGCAGCTACGACCTTTATGTGTCGGGCGACAATGATCTGCCAATATTTCACCGCCGGATCGAAGGGAGCCAGTTCTCAAATCCGGGCGTGAGCTCGTTGGAAATCGTGCCTGACAAGCCCATTGTCGGTATGGAAACACTTGAGATTCGGCTGGTGCCGGATTACAAGTCGGGCCGTATCGAGATCGATGATGTGCAAGTCAAGGCATTGGTCGTTGAAGGGTCTTAAATCGTGTCGAACAGGACGACACGAGTCTTGCTCAGGCTGGAGAGGCGAGTCTCTGAGGTTGTATACAAGTCTACCTCAAGTCACTCCTTCCCCAAGAGTAACTGCAGCCAGAAAGCTTCAGGGACTCGTCTCTCCGCTGACTCTGAATCGGGCATGACCGCCAATCGGGGATGGTCATGCCGTCGAAAAGGTACCTATCGGGGGTATCCGAATCGGGAAAGAGCTGTCTATCTGCGCGTAGGTGAGGCGGAACGAAAAAAAGAGACAGTAGTCGTCGGGGTCGACTACTGTCTACCTGCACAGGCTCTGGCCACGCAATACGAATCAACTGCTCGGTAAGTCGGTCCGTACGCCTCACCTGCGTGTAAATTCTACCACGTGAATAGTTGCATCGCAAATGCTGAATAATGCGGCGATGTTAAGCCTTTTTATTGTCTCCAGATCGAGAAACAAACCCCACCCCCATTGTTTCTCTAAGCTACTTAGCATAAATAACTTACAACAGATCTAAATTCCCCATTGACTTAAAAGTTAGAAATAACGTACAATTTACGAGTTGTCTAAGTAGTCGCTTTGGAGGTATCCAAAAAATGCAGGGGCATTCCTCGGAAGAGTCGCCCGTCAGTGCCAGCGCGGAAGACTACCTCGAAGCTATTTTCCGCATTACGACGCGGCGGCAGGTTGCGCGATCAAAGGAGATTGCCGAGGCGCTGGGGGTGAGTAAATCCTCGGTCACGACTGCGCTAAAGCAGCTGAGCGCATCCGGACTGGTGAACTACGATCCCTATTCGTATGTCACGCTCACGAAGGCGGGAGAAGATATTGGGCGAAGTGTCGAAGCGCGACACCAGTTTTTGGCGCGTTTTCTTGAAATCGTGCTGGGCGTGGATGCACAACGCGCCGATCAGAATGCGTGCCGTATCGAGCATGTGCTTGATGCGGAAGTGTACGACAGGCTCACCGCGTTTGCGCGGTACCTCGACGATCATGGAATAACTTCTCAATCCTGGCAGGAAGGCAATACAGACGAATGAACAGCCGAATTTTCCTCTGCGCACTGGCGTGCGCGGCGCTTTTGAACGCGGGGTGTGGCAACGCAAAGTCTCAAGCAGGAGCGCCAGCCGACAGGACTGGGCCTTTGAAGGTGACGTGCACCATCGGGATGATCAGCGACGTAGCCAGGAGCATTGGCGGCGCGCATGTCAACGTAACCGGTTTGATGGGTCCCGGCGTTGATCCGCATTTGTACAAAGCTACACACGGCGATCTAGAGAAACTTTCGGGGGCGGACCTAATTCTCTACAACGGGCTGCATCTGGAAGGTAAGATGGCCGACGTGCTTGTGAAGATGGCGCGAGACGTTGCGACAGTGCAGGTGACCGAAACGATTCCCGAAGACCTTCTCCGCGATCCTCCTGAGTTCCAGGGACATCATGATCCGCATGTGTGGTTCGATGTGTCGCTTTGGAAATATTCAGCCGAGCGTATTCGAGACGCACTTATCGAAGCGGACCCCGCGCACAAGGCGGACTATGAACAAAACGCGGTGAAGTATTTGGAATCGCTCTCTGAATTGGATACCTATGTGCGCGAGCGTGTCGCCACCATCCCTGCCGAACAGCGCGTACTGGTGACGGCCCACGACGCATTCGGGTATTTCGGCGCTGCGTATGGGGTCGAGGTGATGGGGTTGCAAGGGATCAGCACCGCCGCGGAATATGGCGCGCAGGACTTGTCGCGGCTGGTTGATCTGATTGTAGAGCGAAAGATCAAAGCAGTGTTCGTTGAATCCTCGATCTCGCCAAAATCCATCGAGGCGCTTGTGCGCGGTGTCGAGGGTAAAGGCGGCACGGTAAAAATTGGTGGTGAGCTCTTCAGCGACGCCCTCGGGGCCGACGGTACACCGGAGGGCACGTACGTGGGGATGGTTCGCCACAACACCGGCACCATCGTGAAAGCCTTGTCGTAAACATGTCAACTGCCCAGAAGCCCGCGCCGATAGAGGTGCATGACGTCACCGTTGCGTACCGGCACCGTCCAGTGTTATGGGATATCGATGTAACACTGCCCGAAGGAAATCTCATCGCCATCTGTGGGCCCAATGGCGCGGGAAAAAGCACACTCATCAAGGCGATTATGGGCCTCGTGCCGCTTGCGTCAGGCAAAGTCGAGATTTTTGGCAAACCGGCCAAGCAAGGCCGGACGCTTGTGGCGTATGTGCCGCAACGCGAATCCGTTGATTGGGATTTCCCGACCACTGCGCTTGATGTTGTGCTGATGGGCCGCTACGGTCATCTTCCGTTGTTCGGCCGCCCG